>JAITJK010000051.1 GCA_031278935.1 Spirochaetaceae bacterium
GACTGGAACGCCAAGGAACAAGAGCTGAATACCGGGGAGATTGACTGCATTTGGAATGGGTTTACCATCACCGAGGAGCGTAAGGCCGCGCTGACCTTCTCCAAGCCCTATCTGAAGAACGCCCAGGTTATCGTGGTCAAGGCCGACGCGCCCTACACCACGCTGGAGGACCTGGCGGGGAAAAAGGCCGGTCTTCAGGCCGGTTCCTCCTCGGTGGAGGCTTTAGAGCGTGCCCCGGCATTGAAGGCAAGCCTTCAGGAGGTGGTGGAATATAAGGAATACCTGACCGCCTTGATGGATTTGGAAGTCGGCGGGGTGGATGCCATCATCATGGACCTGGTGGTGGCCAACGATAACATTACCCGTTCCGGGAAAGAGTTCCGTATGTTGGAAGAAACCTTGACGCCCGAAGAATTCGGCATTGGCTTTAGGAAAGGGGATTTGGCCTTGGTGAATAAGGTCTGGGAAACCCTTGAGGCTATGGCCCAGGACGGCACGGTCAGCCGCATTACGACCCAATGGTTCGGATCGGACATTTCCATGATTGGTAAATAGCCGTCTATGGTCCAAATGCTGGGGATCATGCTGCGGGGCGCGGTTATCTCGCTAGAGGTGTTTTTGCTTACCCTGCTTTTTTCCCTGCCCTTAGCCTTGCCCCTGGCGCTTGGACGGATGTCGAAGCATAAAGCGCTTCGCTTACTCATCCAGGGGTACCTCTTAATCATGCGGGGTACCCCCCTCATCTTACAGCTTATCTTTATCTATTTTGCCCCCAAGTATCTCTATAAAGCTCTGTATGAACGGTTTGCCGGGGCGCTTGTTTCCCCGGAATTCTGGCAAGTCCTGCGTGTTATGCTGTCTTATGACCGTTTTATCGCGGTTATTATCGCCTTTGTGCTGAACTATGCGGCGTATTTTGCCGAAATCTACCGCGGGGGGATCGAATCCATCCCTAAAGGGCAGTATGAAGCGGCAAAAGTGCTAGGATTCACCCGGACACAGACCTTTGGGCGGATCATTTTGCCCCAAGTGTTTAAGCGGATCTTGCCCGCCACGGGAAACGAGGTGATTACCTTGGTGAAGGACACGGCCCTGGCCCAAACTATCGGCGTGGCGGAACTGTTTCACGCCGCCCAAAACGCCTCGGCCAGGGAATTCTCCACCGCGCCGATTTTTGTGGCCGGGGTCTTCTATTTTGTGCTGAACGGGGGGGTTTCCCTGATCTTTGGGTGGTATGAAAAACGGCTTTCCTACTATGAATAAGGGACGGATAGGTGGACTATGGACGTAATCCAGGTTTCGGGGGTGTCTAAATCCTTTGGTGCGCTCCCGGTATTACGGCGCATCTCCTTTTCCGTCGCCCAGGGTGAAGTGGTGGCCATCATTGGTCCTTCGGGGTCGGGAAAATCCACCTTGCTGAGGGCCATTACCCACCTGGAAGTGATCGACCAAGGGAGCATCACCTTGGCTGGTTCGGTGATGGTCCAAGACGGGGTGTATGCCCCGGCGGCGATACTCCGCCGAGTGTGTCTCAAAGTCGGTCTGGTGTTTCAGAACTTCAACCTGTTTCCCCACTTCTCGGTTCTGCGGAATATCACCGAGGCCCAAGTTCACGTGCTGCACCGGGCCAAACAAGATGCGGAAGACCGGGGCCGGAAGTTACTTGCCAAAATGGGGCTCTTGGAGAAAGTTGACGCCTACCCTTGCGCCTTATCCGGGGGACAGCAACAACGGGTTTCCATTGCCCGGGCCTTGGCCTTGGACCCGGAGGTGTTGTTCTTTGACGAGCCCACCAGCGCTCTGGATCCGGAACTGACCGGAGAAATCCTTATGGCGATCCGGGCCTTGGCAGCGGAAAAGATGACCATGGTGATAGTTACCCATGAAATGGCCTTTGCCCGGGATGTAGCGGACCGGGTGCTTTTCATGGACGGTGGGGTCTTCATTGAAGAAGGCCCCGCAGCAGACCTCATCGCCCATCCCACCCAAGAACGCACCCGGGCCTTCCTGAAGCGTCACCTACCGTGAAGGTGCAGGCGGCGTGGCGCAACCCGTCGTGGGTACTTGAGGCCCCTGGGGGTGAGGGCGGCCTGTCCGGGGCTACGCCTCTGCCCCTGCTTTTGGTATAATCTGGTTATGATACAGGGAAACAGACGAGTTTTGGGGTGGGGACTTCTCATGACGGGGGTGCTGCTGTACCTCCTAGGGGCCTGTAGTGCCCGGATCTTAGGTTGGGGGATCCTCCTTTGGTCCATGGAGGATCCCCCCGTACCTGCCGGCATGGTGTTGCCGGTATACCGGGAATCTAAGCTAGACCAAGTGTGGGAAGCGGGTATCCCTGAAGGGTACCGAAACGCCGCGTCTCAAGCGGATGCGACGCTGCGAATCCCCTCTGCCCGGATGGAGGTGCATAAAACCAAGAAAGCTGCGGAACAAGAGGCGGAAGACTTTGCTCCCTTCGCTTTGATCTACGGGGAAACCCTACAGGACGGCCTTCCCATCCGGGATGCTCCGGATAACGGCGCGAAACGGGTATACCGGTTGCGCCAAGGGGAGATCATCAAGGTCTTAGCCCTGGTGGAAGGGACGGCGGCCCTAAGCACCACCGGAGCGCCCTTGCCCGGGCAGTGGTATCAGGTTTTGACCGCTGACGGAAACCGGGGCTACTGTTTCTCCTACCGGCTGCGGCTCTTTGAATATGCCGGAGGCCCCCTGCACCTAGACCGGGAAACCGAGGAAGTTGAAGACCTGGACCTGGCCAAGGTCTTAGCCCTGCCCTGGTCCCCTGAATCCTACAGCACCATGATCAGCCTCAGGAAAATAGACCTGGAAGAACTGTCTCGGCAGTGGCGCTTTGTTCCCGCCGAAGCCCCAGGGATCGCCCATATCTATCTGCCCAACATGGATAAAACCTTCCCCTATACCCAAATTCGAGCCGAGGGAAACCGCTTCTGGCGCTTTGAGGGGGCCCCTCTACAGATGCGCCTCCGCTCAGACACCACCTTGGAGGTACAGTTCACGGAAAACGGTGGCGCGTTGCAGACTTTGCTCTTCGTGGCTCTACCTGAGGCCCTGGATGAGATTATCCGGGTGGAAACGGAGCGGCGGCATCAAGGGTTTCTGGGCATTTATGCCCTAGGCCCGGCCTTTCGCAGTGATAATTATGGGGATCTCGTTTTTTCCCCGGAACAAGGGTTCACCTGGAGCGGTTATGAGCGACTTATTCCTTGGGTGATACCCCCCGCCGCCAAAGGCCAGGGCGCCTTGTCTATGGGACTGTACCTCAGCCGGGATCTACAAGGCGCTTATGACGGTGCCTTTACCCTGACCTTTGCGGGCCTCAGCGCCGTCGAGGGAGCTATCCATTTCCTATATACCCTAAAAGATCGGGAACTCCGCATCGAATACGTCCCCCCAGACAATATCGATGGTGTAACGGTCATGCGTAAGGCCGGATCGCCCATGATTATGGTCTTTAAGGCCGTGCCCTAAGATGGCCCTGGTGCAAATCGCCAAGGTATCCCTCGCCTTTGGAGACCGGGACCTCCTCAAGGAGGCAAGCCTCTCCCTGGGGGCGGGCTCCCGGTCCAGCCTCGCGGGGGTCAACGGGTCGGGTAAATCGACCCTCATGAAGGTTATTGCCGGACAAATCCTCCCGGATGCCGGGGACCGGGCGGTGCAGAAAGGGAGCGCCGTCACCTATCTGCCCCAATCGGGCATAGTCTACCAGGGGCAAACCCTCCAAGAGGAGGTGGAGAGCGCTTATACGGGGATCCGCGCCCTCTTGGACCGTCAGGAAGCCCTGGGCCGGCTGCTTGAGGGGGCGACCCAGGATGACCGGAGTACGGGCCTCTTGCTCAAGGAATACCAGGAAATCGAAGACCGGGTAGCGACGTCCGGGTATTATGACCGGGAACAGGTTCAGGTCCAAGTCCTTAGGGGGTTGGGCTTTTCTCCGGAGGATCTTCCGCGACCCACCGGGGAGTTTTCCGGAGGTTGGCAGATGCGTATTGCCCTGGCCAAAGTGCTCTTGGCGCGGCCTGAGATATTGCTCTTAGACGAACCGACCAATTACCTGGACATTGAGGCACGAGCGTGGCTTGAGTCATGGCTCTGTTCCTTTACCGGGGGCTACTTGCTGGTCTCCCACGACCGGTATTTTCTGGACCGTACGGTTACGGAGGTCTACGAACTGTGGCAAGGGAAACTCACCCGGTACGAGGGCAACTATACGGCCTATGAGCAGGTCCGGCAAGCGGCCATGGAGAGCCTTATAAAACGTTACGAGGCTCAACAGGAGGAGATCGCCCGTAGTGAGGATTTGATCCGCCGGTTCCGCTACAAGGCCAGCAAGGCCGCCATGGCACAGGAACGGATAAAGAAACTGGAGAAGATGGAGCGGATTGTCCTCCCTGAGTCCTTTAAGCGGATCCGCATCACCTTGCCCGTGCCCCCCCATGCCGGGCGGATCGCCTTGACGGCTCAAGGGCTGGGGAAACGCTATGGGAGCCGGGAAGTCCTTTCGGGGCTGGACCTAAGCCTTGAATCTGGGGAGCGACTGGTAGTGGTGGGTCGCAACGGCGCGGGGAAGAGTACGCTGTTACGGGTATTATCCGGCCGCGAGGGGGATTTTGAGGGGACGCTCCGGTACGGCGCGGGTATTCAACTGGGGTATTTTGCCCAAGATTCGGCGGAGATGCTGGACGGAGGGCAGACGGCGCTGGAAGTCCTGGAAGCCGAGGCGCCCACGGCGCTCATTCCCCAGGTGCGGGACCTTTTAGGAGCCTTTTTGTTTCAAGGAGACGCAGTGTACAAGCCTCTTTCGGTGCTTTCCGGAGGAGAGAAGAGCCGGCTGGCCTTGCTCCGTATGCTGCTTAGGCCCGTGAATCTGCTCATCCTGGACGAGCCGACCAATCATCTGGATATGCATTCCAAGGATATTCTTCTCAACGCTCTTGCCACCTATACCGGCACGGTTATCTTCGTGTCCCACGACCGGGCCTTTATGGAAGCCTTGTCCACCAAAACCCTGGAGCTCTCTCCCCGGGGGGCGCGGCTTTTTTACGGGAACTATGAGTATTACTGGGACCGGCTTGAGCAGGAGGCTCCGGCTGACGCTCCCTCGGTTCCTCTGGTATTGTCCGCCGGGCCTCCCCGGAACCCTGAGCTGCGGACAAGCCGGGCGGCGGAGCACCGGGAAGCAGACAAACAGCGGCAGGCCCTCATGCGCCGGCTTCAGCGGCAGGAGCAGGACCTGCTCCAGGAGATCGAGGCCCTGGAAGGGGAAAAGGCCCGACTGGAAGCGGCCCTGGCCTCAGAAGAGGTGTACCGGGACGGCGTCAAGACCCGGGAGGTAAAAGCCCGGCTTACCCAGGTTGAGGGCTTTATTGCGGACAAAACCAGGGCATGGGAAACTACTGCCAGGGAACTAGAAACGTATTCTTAACGCGGGGTATGTCAAAAACCAGGAAACGAAAGGACGCCCACGTAACTCCCCTTATTCCTCACGACGCTGCCCCCTATACGCCTCCACAGTAGGTGGATGGCGGGCCGCTTGCCAGATCTCGTCCATTAGGACAAGGTTATCGCGGCTCAGTTCTTTACCCAAAAAGGCCATATGTTTTTCTATATACTTAAACCGCTTGGTAAAGGTCCCGTTGGTCCGCTGTAGGGCCACCGAAGGCTCGACCTGAAAAAAACGGCACAGGTTCACCACGGAGAACAGCAGATCCCCCAATTCCGCTTCCACAGCGTCCGCTGCGGTACCGGGGTCAGACCCCTCTAAGGCCGAGGCAGCCTCCAGAACTTCTCTCAGCTCTTCGTGGATTTTACGGATCGGCCCCTCCCGATCAGGCCAGTCAAAGCCGACTTTGGCCGCCTCTTTCTGGAGCTTATAGGCCCGGTCTAGGGGGGGCAGGGCCGTAGACACCTTATCCAACAGGGAATCTTTAGGCTTTCGACCCTCTTGTTCCACCTTGATGCGGGCCCAGTTATCTAGCACTTCCTGGCTGTCCTTCACCGTAAGGCCCGCAAAGACATGAGGATGCCGGCGCACCAGTTTCTCCGAGACTGCATCAAGCACGTTAGCCACGGAAAAAAGGCCCTGCTCCTCATGTATATAGGACAGCATGGTTACCAGGAGGAATAGGTCCCCTAATTCTTCTTTAATATGAACGGGGTCCTGCTCATCTATGGCCTCGACGCATTCATAGGTTTCTTCGATTAAGTCACCCCGAAGGCTCTGGGGAGTTTGTTCCCTATCCCAGGGACAGCCTCCGGGGGCCCGGAGGCGGACGATAATATCGTAGAGACGGCAAAAGGCCGCGCTTAGTTCCTGCATACCTTAGTGTGGGGCGAGACCCTCAAAAGATCAAGCTACAGGTTGGGCAAACGGTGCGAAAAGCAATACAAGAAACCGGCGGGACTATGCCTGAAAACCTGCCCCTGGAAGTCCATGTCAAAAAAATTAAGTCCGAACTTAAAAAAACTAGCAAAGAACTTGCCAAGGTGGACAAAAAACTCATTCAACATAAAGAAAGAATAAAGTGAAAGGGGGGCCCCTAAGTAGATAGCCGACCTTGTGGAAACCCTGCAAAGGCT
>JAITJK010000189.1 GCA_031278935.1 Spirochaetaceae bacterium
CCGGCTTTTGGAACGGGCGGCCAAGCTGTCCGCAGCCAAGGGCGGGGGTTCCATCACGGCGCTACCCATTGTGGAGACCCAGGCTGGGGACATTTCCTCTTACATTCCCACCAACGTGATTTCCATTACTGACGGCCAGATATTCCTGGACGCGGAGCTCTTTAATAGCGGTTTTAGGCCCGCCATTGACGTGGGTCTCTCGGTGAGCCGGGTCGGGGGCTCCGCCCAGACCAAGGCGATTCGGAAAATCGCCGGGCGTTTGCGCTTAGATCTGGCCCAATACCGAGAAATGGCGGCCTTCGCCCAATTCGGGAGCGACCTGGACAAGGCTACCCAAGATAAACTCGCTCAAGGGGCGCGGCTCATGGAAGCCTTGAAGCAGGGCCAGGGTACGCCCTGGGCTATGGCGGAACAGGCGGCTATCCTCTTCATTTCCGTAAACGGCTATCTCATGGATATTGCAACGGCCCAGGTTCCGGCCTTTATCCAGGGCTTCATAGCTTTCCTGAAAGAGGCCCAGGGCGCGGTACTTTCGGGCATTGCCGAGACGGAAACCCTTTCCCTTGAGGGGGAGCAACAGTTACGCGCCGCGGTAGAGACCTACAAAAAGAACCACCAAACCCCGCTGAAAGGATAAACCTATGGCGAATTTACGGGATGTACGCCTGCGGATGCGGGCCATTAAACAGACTTTGCAGGTTACTAACGCGATGAAGCTAATTTCTACGGCCAAGTTACGCAAAGGCCGACGGATTCTGGAGGATACAGAGCCTTTTTTTACCCGGATTCAGAAATCCATGTATGATATTGTGTCTGGTTCCGGTCATGGGGGCCTTGAGAGCGTCTTTTTCAAGAATACCGAAGCGATGCGGGGTTCCCAAAGCGCGGTGGTGGTGGTTACCAGCGACAAAGGCTTGGCCGGGGGCTATAACGCTAATCTCTTTCGGGAGGCCAAGAAGACCTGCGAGGCCCTGAGCCACCCCGCGCTGATCCTCATCGGTTCCATCGGGTACCGGTACTTTGCCCATACGCCTTATGGGATTCTGGAAAATTTTTCCTTCGAGTCCCGGTTGCCTACCATGGAAGACGCCCAGGAGCTGACGGATTATATCATTTCGCAGTATCTCTGGGGCGTGTTTAAGGAAGTACATATCGTCTATACCCACATGTATAGCACGGTTAAGCTCCTGCCCCGGACCCGGCAGATGCTGCCCTTAAACGAGGACAAAATCCAGGAAGCCATTGCCCAAAGCGGCGGCGAGAAGCGGGTAAGTATTCCCTTTGAGTACCTTCCCTCGGAAAGCGCGGTGTTTGACGCCTTGATCCCCTTCTATCTCAAGGGCCTTATCTACGGCTCCCTGGTAGAAGCCCACGTGAGCGAGCAAAGCGCCCGCATGGCCGCCATGGAAGAGGCGTCCAAGAACGCCCAGGAGATGCTGGATAGTTTAGGGATTTACTATAACCGGGTTCGTCAGGCGGGCATCACCCAGGAAGTAACGGAAATCATTTCAGGTTCCGCCGTGTTGTCCGA
The DNA here is from genome assembly GCA_031278935.1 of Spirochaetaceae bacterium. Taxonomy (GTDB): domain Bacteria; phylum Spirochaetota; class Spirochaetia; order Treponematales; family Breznakiellaceae; genus JAIRLU01. Next base: position 1,532 of record JAITJK010000189.1, read on the forward strand.
ATAAGGTGGCGGAGGGCATCCTGGTCATCGCAGGGGAAGCGCGTAATCTTGAGCCGGGGATTCCGGTGCGTGGATTGTTTCGGCGCTCCGCGCCTCGTAATGACGGAGGGTGCGGTCAATGAACGGTGAGGGCGGTTCAGCCATTCCGGTTTCGGAAAAACATACCGCCCTTCGAGCAGGAGGTATAAGGTATGGCGAATAAAGGATATATCACCCAGATCGTAGGACCCGTGGTGGACGTGCGTTTCCCAGAGCGGACCCCGGAGATTTTACACGCTTTGGAGATTACCCGGGAAGTGCGCCCCTTGGTTATCGAGGTATTACAGCATATCGGAGACAACCGGGTGCGTTGCGTGGCCATGGAAGCCACCGAAGGGCTGGCTCGGGGCATGGAAGTGGTGGATACGGGCCGGCCCATCCAGGTACCCGTCGGGGAAGCGGTCCTAGGCAGGATGTTCCGGGTTACTGGGGAAGCCATTGATGATCGCGGGTCCTTCAGCGCGGAACACTACGCCTCCATCCACCGGGACGCCCCGAGTTTTGCCGAGCAACGGCCCGCTACGGAGGTGTTTGAGACGGGGATCAAAGTCATCGATCTCATCGCCCCTTATGCGAAGGGGGGGAAAATCGGCCTGTTCGGCGGCGCGGGGGTAGGTAAAACCGTGGTTATCATGGAGCTTATCCGCAATATTGCCACGGAACACGCGGGGTATTCGGTTTTCTCCGGCGTAGGGGAGCGGTCCCGGGAGGGCTCGGATTTATGGAAGGAGATGAACGAGTCCGGGGTCATTGACAAGACTGCCCTGGTATTCGGGCAGATGAACGAACCCCCCGGAGCTCGTATGCGGGTGGCCCTGGCCGGGCTGACCATGGCGGAGCACTTTCGGGATCAGGGTGGTCAGGACGTGCTGCTCTTTGTGGACAATATTTTCCGGTTTATCCAAGCCGGGGCTGAGGTGTCCGCCCTCTTAGGCCGGATTCCCAGCGCGGTGGGGTATCAGCCGACTCTGGCCAACGAGATGGGGGCCTTGCAGGAGCGGATTGCCAGTACCTCCAAGGGTTCCATCACCAGCGTCCAGGCCGTATACGTCCCGGCGGACGATCTCACGGACCCCGCACCGGCCACTACCTTTGCCCACTTGGATGCCACCACGGTGCTCTCTCGGAAAATCGTGGAGTTGGGAATCTATCCGTCGGTGGATCCCCTGGCCTCCAATTCCCGCATTTTAGACCCTGCCTTGGTGGGGCAGGAGCATTATGAGACTGCCCTGCGAACCCAGCAGACCCTACAGCGCTATAAAGAACTACAAGATATTATCGCTATTCTAGGGATGGATGAACTATCCACGGAGGATAAGCTCGTGGTTGCCCGGGCGCGCAAGGTGCAGCGTTTCTTCAGCCAGCCTTTTTTTGTAGCGGAACGATATACGGGTATTCCCGGACGGTACGTGCCGGTGGGGGAAACGGTCCGGGGCTTCAAGATGATCCTGGACGGGGAAACCGACGCTATCCCGGAGCAGGCGTTTTTCATGGCCGGGGATATTAACGACGTTCTGGCCAAGGCCTAAGGGATGGAGGGAACCGGGAGATGAATCTGTATACTCTTGAGGTGCATACCCCGTATCGGCTTTTTTTTAAGGATTCCGTCGTGGCGGTGGTGCTTAGGTTGATCGATGGGGAAATCGGGATATATGCGGGGCATTCGCCTTTTACCGCGCCGGTATGTACGGGGATATTGAAGATACAAGACGCGCAAGGCCAGTGGCGGGAAGCCTTTACTACCGAGGGAATCCTGGAAGTTACCCATCACAAAACGGTTTTGTTAGTCGACGCCGCAGAATGGCCCGAGGAAATTGATTGCCAGCGGGCCCGGCTTGCCAAAACTCGGGCCCAAGAGCGGCTGGCCGCTATGAACCTTCATATTGAACGGGAGAGCGCTAAAGCCCTGCTTAAACGGGCGGAGTTCCGACTGAAAGTCTCCGAGCTGCATAGGCAGGGAGGCAAGGTATGATCCGCCGGGGCGTTTATCCGCTTATCCTTATGCATCCTTGGGGTATTACAAAATAATCCGGTACTATTTGCTCATGAATACCGTGATGGGTAGGGCGTTTCCACACCAGCGGCAGCACGACCCATCCGGGCAGAGGCCGCTGGTGTCGATCCGGTAGCCCTCCCGGCGTATCACAGCGCGCCCGCAGCGCGGGCAGATCGTGTCTTGGGAGGATCCCGGGAGGTTGCCGGTATACACATAAGCAAGGGTTTCTCGCGCCCGGGAGGCCAGGGCCTGGAGGCGCAGAGGGTCCGTGGCCGGCGCTTCCCAGGTATAGGCCGGATGATAGGCCGAAAGATGCAAGGGAATCTGGGGAGACAAGGAAGCCAAAAAAGCAACGCCCCGGTCGATTTCCTCCTCCCTATCGTTCAAGCCCGGCACTACCAGGGTGGTAACTTCCAGGTGTACCCCGGTTTCAAAGGCCCGGGTGATGAAAGCCAGGACTGCCGCTAAATCCCCTTGGAGAAGCCGCGTATACGTCCCTTCACTGAAGCATTTTAGGTCGATATTGACGGCCTCTGTAAGGCGGAGCACGGCCTCCGCGCCTGCGTCTGAAATACAACCGTTACTGACCAGCACATTGGCGATCCCCGCTTCCCGGGCCAAGGTCATGCACTCCAAAAGGTATTCCAGATGCACTAAGGGTTCCGCATAGGTGTAGGCGATCTGACCGGAACCTTCCGCCTGAGCCGCGTGTATCAAGGCTTCGGGGGTATAATACCGACTGGGAATCCTTTGCCCCCCGCCAGCCTGGGAAATATGCCAATTTTGACAGAAAGGGCACTGTAAATTACAGCCCACAAAACCCACGGAGAGAATCCGCGAACCCGGATGGTAATGGTACAAGGGCTTCTTCTCGATAGGGTCCACCTGCATAGCCGTAATCGCACCGTAGTAGGGCAAGGTTCCCACGCCCGCTCGGTTGCCCCGGACAGCGCAACGGCCCAGCGCACCCGGTGGAATCCGGCACCCTCGGGGACAGAGCCCACATTCAAGGCGCCCCTCCGGCAAGGAGGTAACATACCGGCTTTGGGGCATGTTCCCGATTCCCGGCCCTTAGCGGGAGCCCTGCTCGTCCATGTCCGCCAAAAGTCGCGCCGGCACGTCTTTAGGCTTCGTAACCATCTTGATAGGGTTATCTACCTCAAAGGGCTCAAGCATAACCCCGTGGGCCCCTTTACGGACCCAAAGGCGCAACAAGGGTGCGGCTTCTCCGGTTTCGGTAACCGCGGAATGAACTTCTTCCACCCCCAAAATATCGTCAATTTTTAATTCCATGACTTTGGGGTTCTCCCCCAAAGGATCATACACCAGGATGAGCTTATGTTTTTCTGTGGGATGCTGCCGGGGGTATCCGATAAAGGGAATCCCGTGGTGAGCGGAACTTTCAGTGTATCGGGCAATTTTATTGAAGGGCAATAATTCAAGATAACTGGTGATACTCATGGATACTCCTTGGACTCACTATACCATGAAGGGCGGCGGCATTGCAATAATCCGGTTGATTGAGCGCGGCCAAAGGAGTAATATTAAGGGGGAGTTTTGTTCTTACCTAACCTGAGGTGAGACGGGAACAAAGCGCGCCCGTGTCATGGTGAAAAGCGCAGCGCTGAAGCAAGCCAGAGGAGCGACTCTTTCGTCGCGCTCCTAATGACGTTTATGGTTGACCTTTTTCTTCCCGACTCACCACACCTTTATTGAGGAGAATCGTTGTGCATACCCATACGGGGGCGTATGTTTTTCAAGTCTCTTGCCTCGCCTCGCCCGCCAGCGGGTCTGAGGGAGAAATAGCGCCGCTACCCCTTGAAGCCCTTAAGGCGCTGGCCCCAAGCGCCGGGGAAGTCTGGGAAATCCCGGATCCCAGCGGCGAGAAGCGGATCCTCACGGTGGATCTACCAGAGGACTTCCCCTTGCCGTCTGGGTGGCGGAAGATACCCCTACGAGAGGCGGTCTCCCGCTTGTCTCAGGGCATTCCGGCCCCCGGCGGCCCTCCAGGGCCCCTCATGCGGGCCTATCATATCGTACAATGGCGGCGGGAGTCCCGATTCTGCGGTTCCTGCGGTAGCCCCAACGGAGACGCTCGGAGGGAACTCGCTCGGCAATGTCCGGTCTGCGGCAGGCTGGAATACCCTCGGATCACCCCGGCGATTATCGTCATCATCCTCAATGACCAGGGTCAGGCCCTGTTAGCCCATAACAAGCAGTTCCCGCAGGGGATGTACAGCCTCATCGCGGGGTTTAACGAGGCTGGGGAGACCTTGGAAGGCACCCTCATCCGGGAAGTTCGGGAAGAGGTGGGTCTTGAAGTCCGGGATATTCAGTATGTAACCTCCCAGCCCTGGCCTTTTCCCTATTCCCTCATGCTGGGTTTCCGGGCCCGGCATTCTGGGGGAAGCATCCGGGTGGATGGGGAGGAGATTGAAGACGCCCGCTGGTTTGACCGGGACCAGACGCCGGACCTTCCGGGGCGCGGTTCTGTATCTCGATATCTCATTAACCAGTGGCTCTCTGGTACTTTTTAAGGTGCGTTTGATGAAGGGGCCCAGTCATGGTGAAGAACGCAGCGCTGAAATAATCCAGAGGAGCTTTCAGTGGATTGTTTCGGCGCCCTGGCAATGACGGTGTATGCGCTTGTAAGGAGGAGGATACCTATTTGACCCAAGAGATTACTATGGACGCCTTGTTTGAGGAGGCGCAACAGGCTGCGGCCTACGCCTACGCCCCCTATTCCCAGTTTCGGGTGGGGGCGGCGCTACTTGCGGAAGACGGGAGCATCTACAGGGGGTGTAATGTGGAAAACCGTTCCTTTGGGCTTACCCTTTGTGCGGAACGGAGCGCCGTGGTGCAGGGGGTGAGCCGGGGCCGGCGGACCTTTATCGCCTTGGCCGTGGCGACCCCGGATTCGGTGAGCCCCGTCGGGCCCTGCGGAGCGTGCCGGCAGGTGTTAAGCGAGTTTATGGCTCCCCAGGGGCGGGTTCGCTTTGGAGGCAGCGGGGACGAGCGGGTGGATACCACTATCGGGCAGCTCTATCCCTATGACTCCTTGCATGATTTAGCTGATAGAGAAAAATCGTGAATATCCGTCCCACCAAGAGCTATTACGTATCGTTTATTGTATTTGCTTGACATTTATTACGGTTTTCTCCTATATTTAGAAAAGGGGTTCTGCCAAACCCGCAGTTTGAGAATCCTCATGGTATCAAGCCTATAAGGAGCGATGATGATCGAAGAAGACATTCTCACCATAGATGAAGTAGCTCAATATTTACGGGTTTCCGAACGGACGGTGTATGACTGGGCGCAAAAGGGGGAGATTCCCGCAGGGAAAATCGGGACGGCCTGGCGGTTTAAGAAGGCAGAGATCGAGAAATGGGTGAACGACCGGCTTTCCAATACCGGGGGGGCAGCGATGGAGACCGGGTCGATTAATGTGGAGTCGATTATTTCGCCGGATCGGATTTTGTTTCTTAACTATGCCACCAAACGGGACGTCCTGTTGGCTATGATAGACAATATATCCCTGGCGCCGCAGATAAAAAACCGGGAAGAATTGTCCGTGGAGATTCTGAAACGAGAAGCCCTGATGAGTACCGCCATAGGCCGGGGGATTGCCATTCCCCATGTGCGCCTTGCCTCGGTTACGGACCTGGTGATGTCCGTGGGCATAAGCCGGAAGGATATTATTGATTTTCAAGCCTTGGACGACGAGCCAGTGCGCCTCCTTTTCATGATCGTAGCGGCAGTGAATCAGCACGTATACTATCTACGGACCCTGTCGTTTTTCAGCGCCCGGCTAAGGAACGAGGAAATGCGGAAGTCCTTGCTCAAGGCCAATACTCCCCAGGAGGTATACCAGCTCTTGGTGGGCTCTGGAAACATTCCCCTGGGATTCGAGCGGCCCCTCCCCCCTGAGGAACCACCGGAGCAGGCTGCTGTGGCAGCCCATACGGAGGGCCAAGGCCCAGGGGACTAGCGACGCTCCTGAAGCATTGCGCTGAAGGCGCCGCACAAACCGAGGGCTTTATTCGGAGGCGAAGCGGTCAAAAAATTCTTCCAGGATCTCTTGTACATTATCATCTGGGGTGTCCGCCTGTACCGCCGTCGGCAGATTGGCCGCCGTAGCTAGGGCGTCAAAATCCCTAGCCCCATACCGGAAATGGAAGTGTAGCGCGCCGCCGGGATCGTCTTGGCCGGGAACCGTGGCGATCAAGCAACGGTAGTGGTCGCTGCGATCCGACTCAAAGGCGTACCAAATCCCTCTGCCAGGTTCGATTATCCGCGTTAGCCGGTAATCTATGGCTGTAGCTGCACCTTTAGCGTCCCGCTCAGTATAGAGGATGAGGGTGTCCCCCTCGATTTTCATGGACGTAAAATCCGTCACCAGATATTCGGCGAGATTCGCCTTGGCCTCATCCTTTCCCGCAAAAATCCCCGCAAAAGACGGCTCATCCAGATAACTCGCAAGGGAGTTATAGGTCCCCTCCCAGCGCTGTAGCGAGGCGAAGCGGTCAAAAAATTCTTCCAGGCTTTCTTGTACGTTATCATCCGGGGTGTCCGCCTGTACCGCCGTCGGCAGTTTGGCCGCCGTAGCTAGGGCGTCAAAATCCCTAGCCCCATACCGGAAATGGAAGTGTAGCGCGCCGCCGGGATCGTCTTGGCCGGGAACCGTGGCGATCAAACAACGGTAGTGGTCGCTGCGATCCGACTCAAAGGCATACCAAACCCCTCTGCCGGGTTCGATTATCCGCTTAAAGGTGTAGTGTATGGTGGCTGCTGCGCCTTTAGCGTCCCGCTCAGTATAGAGGGTGAGGGTGTCCCCCTCGATTTTCATGGACGCAAAATCCGTCGCCAGGTATTCGCCAAGATCCGCCTTGGCCGCGTCTTTATCCGCAAAAATCCCCGCAAAAGACGGCTCATCCAGATAACTCGCAAGGGAGTTATAGGTCCCGTTCCATTGGGCCAGTTCTGGCTCCCCGGCGCCCTTGGCGGTGGCACAGCCCAAAACCATAAAGGGCAACAACAATCCTATGGCCAGGACCCGTACATATCCTTTCATAATAGTCCTCCTGATGGATAATATTAGAATAATCTAACTTTAATTAGTTTATACTAACATATAACCCTTGTCAAGCAACCTACTGTGGAGGCCTGTTGGGGTCATTGCAAGCGCGGTGAAGTAATCCAGAGGAGCATTCACTACCCATACATTAGGCGCCCGCCGCCGGGGTCTGACCCCAGCCACAGGTATGGCGGGCTAGCGAAAATCAAACATCTCGGGGCGCCCCGCTAAAACAGACGGGTTGTATAGCACCACCACCATATCCGGCTTGTGCTGTGCGATATAGCCCTGCACACTGCCGTGATAATGCCGCAAATCGAGGATATGCAAGTCCTCAAGACCCGGGCTTATAAAGGGAGAGACCACATTGGCAAAGGAATCCTTGATAAGGAGCAGTTTTTTGCCTTCCCCCGCTGGAATATAGTGGTTATGCACGGTTATCACGGGTCTATCCCCATACATATAGGCCCCGTAGGGGCTTAGGTGATAATAGTTTTTGGTCGCAAGGTGATAGAGATCGTAAAAAATATCCCCCTGCCCCCGGCGATCCAGTCCTATATCGGGAATCTTCAGGGAAAAATCTTCCGTAAAGGCAGGAATTATGAGGGTAAAATCTTCCGCTTGGGCATGGACAAGGGTAACCTTTTTCCCCCGACTGCCGAGAAACCACTCCTGGTAGACCCTGTGGTCATAGGAGCCCGGGCTGGCCAAGGCGAGGTCAAAGGCAAAGCCATACTGCCGGTTCAGATGGTCCATAAGAATGCCGCTAGCCCACAATCCGGTTTCCGCCTTCCAATGATGGTCGGTCTTATAGAACAAAGCGTGATGATCCTGCGGTTCCGGCCCGATAAAGGTCCGCAGGTCCAACGCGGGAACCTGCCGAAGGGCCAGGGCGTCCAGGAAATCATCGGCGTTTTGGTTGGAAAAATCCCGGGAACCGGCTATCCGGTCCTTAGGGGCGATTTTGTATGGGGCCAGGACATATAAAAAAGCCATCCCCTCCCTGCGCAGGAACTCATAAAAGCCTTGCAAGGCGCTGGCCGAGGGCGCGACATCCTGTTTTGTCACTACCTCGCTCAAATAGCCATCCCCCAGGTCAAGCACCCCGGCGTTTAAGAAGTCCCAGCCCATGAGCTGTTCATAGACTATGGCCCACTCAACGAACATGTCCCGGTTTACCAGGATTTCCTGGGTATACTGCTCGATCTTGGGTTTAAGGGCCTCTACCCGCCCTTTCAGCCGATCCAGCGCACTTACCCGGGCCTCTGGGGCGTCTTGAACGGGGTACAGCCGTTCCCAGGGAATAGGGTTCGTTATGTAGGGGGGGCTAGGGGGCATATCAAACAATACCGCCTGGGTAAACCCGTTGTACAGAGCAAACCTTTCTATCAAGACATTCTGGGTAAAAGCCCGCAGGAGTATACACCCCATGAACAAGATCAATAGGCCCATACAGCCCTTCACCACTATCTTCTGTATCATGTTTTCCTCCTTTTTCTTCAAAAAATCCTTAAAAGTTAAAGTAGAGAAAGGGATTATAGGCGGATTTTATACAAACCAGGAGGGACAAGAGGAAGAGCGCCCCGTATCCCGCCGCCGCCGCCCCCTGATAGAAGCGTCCCCAGGAGGCGAGTTTCCGGCGGCACACCGCGAAAAGGGGCGTACACGCCGCCACCGCTACGAGGAGCACCCATTTCCCCTGAGAAAGACACGCCGTAAAGGTCTCGTCCGTGAGGCCCCCGCGGCCTAGGCCGAACAGGGCCTTGAGAAACCGCAGGGCTTCATGAAGGCTCTCAGCGCGGAAGATCACCCAGCCGATGATCACGAACAACAGGGTATAGAGCCGGGAGAAGCCTTTCAGTTTCCGGTCAATCTCCGTAAATTTTTCCAGGAGGATCAGGGCAAGGTAGAACAAGCCCCAGATGATGAAGGTCCACGCGGCCCCGTGCCAGAGGCCCGTTAAAAACCACACCAAAAGGAGGTTCACCACCTGTCTTCCTGCGCTCACCCGGTTCCCGCCTAGGGGGATATACACGTAATCCCGGAACCAGGCCCCTAAGGAGATATGCCACCGCCGCCAGAAATCCCGGATGGAAACTGCCATATAGGGATAGTTAAAATTCTCTAGGAAGTGAAAGCCGAAGATCCGCCCAAGCCCTATGGCCATATCCGAATACCCGGCAAAGTCAAAAAAGATTTGCAGCGTATAGGCCACCGCCCCAAGCCACGCGGAGGCCAAGGAGAGTTCTCCCTCCAGGCTGAAGATTTGGTCCGCTATATAGCCCACATAATTGGCGATCAATACTTTCTTGCTTAAGCCCAGGATAAAGCGGCTGAAGCCCTGTACCACATCCTCCGTCTTTTCCCTGCGGTCCGTGATTTCTTGGGCGATGGTCTCGTAACGCACGATGGGTCCCGCGATAAGCTGGGGAAACAGGGCGATATACAGGGCCAGGTGCAGCGGATTGGGCTGGACCTGGGTTTTCCTATAATACACGTCAAAGAGGTAGGAGAGGATTTGAAAGGTAAAGAAGGATATGCCGATGGGCAGGGCTATGGAAAGGCCGAATCCTTCCCCTCGCAGCAGGAGGCCTAGGTTCAGGGCGATAAAGGAGGCGTACTTAAACACCCCCAACAGGGCGACGTTGTAGCCCACCCCTAGGCAGAGGAGGATTTTTCTCGCGCTGCGGCCTTCCTGCCGGGCCATGAGGAGTCCTAAAAGCCAGTTGACTCCTATGGAAAAGAGCATGACCAGCACAAAAACCGGCTCTCCCCAAGCGTAAAAGCCGATACTGGCCAATAAAAGGAAGGCGTTTTTGAAAAGCCTGCCTTTCACCAGGGGGTTAAAATAGCCGGTTAAGACCAGGGGTAAAAAGAGGAACAGAAAGAGGCCTGATGAAAACACCATACTCAGGCCCCCGTTCCCGGATTTCCGGGTCCAGCTACCCTACGGGGGGGGGGGGGGGGGTATATAAACAAAAACATGTGCACCATAGCGGCCACCCTATACTATCTTGCCCAATAAGTCAAGCCCATTTACCCCGGAGGCATATTAGGGTAGGGGATTATTTCGGCGATCCGCGCCTGGAGATTTAAACAAAAGCAATACTGGTAAGACGACGAGGAACAGCTATGGGCCTTCCTCAAAGCCGGAAGGCCAACAGATGCTTAGACTAGGGTGCGGGCTATCCGTAGGATGTCCGCGAAGACCCCACCTGCGGTAACTTGAGCCCCAGCCCCCGGGCCTTTGATCACAATGGATAAGGCCGAATACCGGTCCGTAGTAATCACCACGATATTATCCGAGTCCACTAGGGACCGGAAGGGACTTCCCGCAGGCTCGGACCGCAGGGTAAGCCGGGCGGACCCCCCTTCGATAACCGCCACGTACCGCAACGCCTCTCCCCGGGCTGCTGCCGCAGCCCGGCGCTGCTCAAAGGCCTCGTCGGACTTTTCCAGTTCTGTGAAAAAAGCCTCCACCCCTGCAGCAGCAAAACACGCCGCAGGGAGAATAGGCTCAATCATCACATCGCTAAATTCCAGAACCATACCGCATTCCCGGGCCAGAATCAGGGCTTTCCGAGCCGCGTCCTTGGCATTGAGATCATCCCGGGGATCCGGCTCCGTATAGCCCTTGGCCTTGGCGTCCCGGACCAGGGCGGAAAAAGGCCGACTCCCGTCGTAGTTGTTGAAGATAAAGCTCAAAGTCCCAGATAACACCGCCTCGATCCGCCGGACCTTGTCCCCGGATAAAAACAAGTCCCGCAAGGTGGAAATCACCGGTAGCCCCGCACAGACCGTAACCTCGTAGAGATAGGGAATGCCCCGGTCTTTGGACAGGGTAATCAGCCGCTTGTAATAGTCGTAGGGCCCGGAATTGGCCCGTTTATTCGGCGTAACCACGGGGATAGCGGCCCTCAGAATCTGTTCATACTGGGCAGCCACATCATCACTGGCTGTACAGTCGCAAAACGCGCTGTTCGGTAGATTCAGTTGCTGCATCCGCTCAATAAAGCCTTCCAGCGTAAAAGGCTCCACCTTCGGGTCCTTGCCGGAAAGAGATTTTATCTCCTTGGGTTCCAATCCCTCCGGGTTAAAGCGCATATACCGAGAATTGGCCGCCCCTACCAGGTTGATGCGAATCTGGTGCTCCCCAGCGAGAACTTCCTGCTGGTCCGCAAGCTGGTCCAATAGGGTCCCGCCGATAAGCCCTATCCCCAAAAGGAACAAGTTCACCGACCGGGCCCCGGCAAGGAAAAATACCTCGTGGATGGCATTCAAGGCCTTGGCCTGATCCTGCCGGGCAATGACTGCGGAAATGTTAAGCTCCGACGAGCCCTGGGCAATAGCCACCACATTCACCCCGTTGCGGCCCAGAGCATGAAATATCCTGCCGGAAATCCCGGAGGTCAGTTTCATCCGGCACCCTACCACCGCGATGATGGCCAAATCCGATTCGATCACCGGCTCGTCCAGCACTCCCCGATCGATCTCCCCCTGGAATTCCTCCCGTACCGCCACTTCCGCCCCCTGGGCGTCATCTGGCAAGACCGCAAAACAGATGGAGTATTCGCTAGAACTCTGGGTGATGAGGATAATGTTAATCCCCCGCCGGGCCAGAGCCCCAAAAAGCCGGGAAGAAAAGCCCGCCACCCCTACCATACCCGATCCCTGGACCCGGATGAGCACCACATGATTCATGGAACTAATGCCCCGGATGGGATAGGGCCCAGAATCAATGTCCTTCACGATCCAGGTACCTTTCCCCTCGGGGTTAAAAGTATTGCGGACCCGCAGGGGTATGCCTTTTTCCAGGGCGGGCCGGATGGTAGGCGGGTACAGGACTTGCGCACCGAAGTGGGAAAGCTCCATGGCTTCCACGTAAGACAGAGCGTCAATGGTGAAGGCGTTTTTCACCATCCGGGGATCCGCAGTGAGGATCCCGTCCACATCGGTCCATATCTCCACGCTTTCCGCTTCCAGCACCGCGCCGAACAAGGCGGCGCTTAAATCCGAGCCTCCTCGGCCCAGGGTGGTGGTGGCCCCTTCCTCGGTGGCGGCGATGAATCCCGTGGCAATTTGCAGGGGGAGGGTCTTAGGGTCTTTAAAGAAGGCACGGATCCGACGGGCGGTTTGCTCGGCTAAGACCTGGGCGTTTCCGTGGCGATTATCCGTGAGGATCAGGGTGCGGGTATCCAGGTACGCCGCAGGGACGTCTACAGCGCGGAGGACCTGGGCCAGAAGGGATGCGGAAAGACGCTCCCCGAAGCTCATCACTTCGTCCAGGATTCGGGGGGACAGTTCCCGCAAAATGGCCACACCGTCTAAGGTTCGGATAAGCTCTTCAAAAGCCTGGGTAATCGAAACCATAGCCGGGGCTAAAGCGGAGTCCGGAAGAAACGCCGCAGCTACCGCCTGGTGCTGGTTTTGTATGGTTTGGGCCAAAGCGATGTAGGCATGATCTCCAGCCTGAGCCCTTTGGGCCAGGTCAATCAGCGCGTCAGTAGCGCCCGCCATGGCTGAAGCCACCACCACCTGGACCTTCCCGGTGTGTTCATTATCCTTGATAATCTCCACCACCTTACGGATCGCCTGTGCCGACCCCAGGGATGTACCGCCAAATTTCAGAACCCGCATATTTGTTCCCTTTCTTCACGCGCTTTTAATATTCAAGCTTGCGCTATCCTCCAGTAATACGCTTTTTTCACCGCTTAATCAACCACTTGTCCAGGAGGCATGGAAGCCGCTGAACATTCCGGACTTATCCCGATCCAGGCTATTCACTTACTTCATCCGATTCTTATAAAATTTCGTATTTGATACGCCCTTTTTCTTATAGTTCCAACTCGTTTTTCTCAAGAATCTACGGTTCCCAAACAACTCAGGTTTAGTTTCTCGTCTTTAGTTTCATGCACTACTGGGGTATCGCATGGGTTGGGACAAGGTTATTCAGCCTCCGTCGGCCCCAGCCGCAGAGGGGTACCCAAAGAAATTACCGCAGCTATCGTGGCGGCGGTTACGGAATATGCGTAAAACAGTGTTTGAAATCGCGCCCAACTTTGTCGGACAAAACCAGCTGCCGGGAACGGTGAGAAGCCATTACCATCCCTTAAGACCCTTGACCTTGGGGCAAGAACATAGTATAGTAAACAAAGGTAAATTATAAGAAAGCGCGTCTCGCGCAAGGAGCTGTCTATGCCGCTGGGTATCGCCCAAAACGCCGCAGAGCTTATCGGAAACACGCCGATCCTGAAACTGAACCGCCTGGTCCCTCAGGACAGCGCCGAGGTATACTTGAAACTGGAATGTTTTAACCCCGGGGGCAGTGTGAAGGACCGTATTGCCCTGAACATGATTAATGCCGCCGAAGCAGAGGGCAAAATCAAGCCTGGAGATACGCTGATCGAAGTAACCAGCGGTAACACCGGCATTGGTCTCGCCCTGGTTGCCGCCGTGAAGGGCTACAAACTCGTCATTGTTATGGGAGATAACGTTAGCGTGGAACGGCAGCAGCTCGCCCGGGCCTACGGCGCGGAAGTTGTGGTGGTGGATGCATCGGAAGGCATCCAGGCATCTTTTGACAAGGCTGCGGAACTGGTCGCCCAATACGGGTATATGGAGATTAAGCAGTTTGAAAATCCCCATAACCCCGAAACCCATGAACGTACTACCGGGCCTGAGATCCAGGAGGCCTTTGGAGGCCGGCTCCCCGACGCCTTTGTAGCCGGCGTAGGTACCGGTGGAACCATCACCGGCACGGGGAGGTATCTCAAGAGGCACAAACCCGGCATACGCATCATCGCGGTAGAGCCTGATGCATCGGCGGTTTTAAGCGGAGACCGGATCGGTCCCCATGCGATTCAAGGCATTGGAGCGGGCATTATACCTAAGGCGCTGGATACTGGTATTTACGATGCCATAATCAGGATCACCGACAAGGAGGCCCTGGATTTTGCCCGGGAACTGGCGGCCAAGGAAGGGGTACTGGGGGGCTACTCCACTGCCGCCGCAGCTCTGGCTGCAGTACGGGTCGCCCGAAGTCTTGGAGCGGGGAAAACCGTGCTGGCCATTGCCCCGGACACAGGGGAACGGTACCTGTCGACCCCGCTGTACCATTTTGACGCTGCCCCTTGCCTTGGAAGCATATAGGATCCAAAGGGTGGGCAGGTTTGGCCCCAGCAAGCGAGGTCTGACCCCAAGGTTACCGCTAGGGCGAAGCGCGCCATCGGGCCAGTCTCCCGATTGGGCATGGCAGGCGGGCTGGAAACTTTGGAACCAAGACCGTAATATAGGTAACATGAGTTCGATGGGACAGAGTGAACGCCGCGAAGCAATCCCGTGAAGTGGCGGCTCATCTGGATTGTTTCGTTCTTTCGCTTCTCCCTTTTGACGGATGACCCACTGCGGGTTCAACGCCTTTGTCTCTATCACGCAGCCCCCCAATGCCTTCACGGCAGGTGGGCCTCCATGTCAAATGGTGAAGGAGTATAGTATGAACATTACGAGTATTGACGTTATCGCCCTGGAAAAGGATCCGGGGTGCCTCTCCAGGCCGGTCCTGTGCCGTATACACACCGACCAGGGAATAAGCGGGCTGGGAGAGGCCGGCGTGGCCATAGGCACTGGCGCGCCCGCGGCTTTTGAGCAGATAAAAGACCTGGCCCCCCTGCTTATCGGTATGGACCCCCAGGAACATGAGGTTATCTGGGAAAAAATGTTCCGCCAGTCCTTCTGGGCCCAAGGAAATGGCGCTATTGTGATGGCCGCCATAAGCGCTCTGGATATCGCGGTCTGGGACATCAAGGCCAAAGCCGCAGGACTCCCTCTGTATAAGCTCCTAGGGGGCAAACACCGGGATACGCTGCGCTGTTACGCCAGCCAATTGCAATTCGGCTGGAATGTCGACCGGTTTCTGCCTTTTAAGGGAAGCAGCGGGACCAGCGAGTTCTACGCCGAGGCGGCCCGCAAAGCCGTGGCCCAAGGATACACCGCAGTTAAAACAAACTTCATGCGGTTCGACCGGGAGGGCGCTATAGTACCTTACACCGCCTCCATAGGTTTTATGCCCCAGGATATGCTGAAACTTATAGAGGCCCGCATCAAGGCAACCCGGGAAGCTGTTGGGGACGAGGTGGACATCATCATGGAAAACCACGCCATGACCGATGCCTCTGC
>JAITJK010000210.1 GCA_031278935.1 Spirochaetaceae bacterium
AAACCCGGTGAATCCCTTCACAGGCGCGGTACTTACCCAGGCGCCTAAAGAACAGCCTTTGTACGTAGCTTGTTCAGGAAACATCCATCTGGAAGACCCCGACGAGACACAAGCCTCTCTGGATCCGCACAAAGACTATTATGTAAGGGACAATATTTTCGATCCTGCCTGCTGGGAAGCGGTTTCTCCATGACCATAACCATCGACTGCCGGATGCTGCATGAAAGCGGCATCGGCGTATACCTGCGGGAATGCCTTCCCTGGTTTTTCGAATCTGGCAACGCTTTTCTGCTCCTGGGGGATGGGGAAAAACTGGCGCACATTGCGGCAAACCACCAAAACGTGGAAATTGTTGATTGTACTATACGACCTTTTTCTATAGGTGAATTGGCGGCATTTCCACAAAAAATACTAAAAAAAATAAATCGTACCGCTCTTTTCTATTCTCCTTATTTTAACATACCCGGCGGCATTAGGGTCCCGGTCTACACCACTATCCACGATATTATATTCCCGGATATGCCTGAATTGACATCCAAGGTTGGACTCGCGGCGCGGATGGGGTTTTACCGTCGCGCTTTTAGGCGCTCAAGAAAAATTTTTACGGTTTCTCAATTTTCAAAATCAAGAATAGAATACTATTCCCGCAATAGCGTTCCGGTAATAGTTACCTATAGCGCCATACAACCTCATCTCATCAAGCACGGTAATGTATTCACCGATAAAAAAAATACTGTTCTTTTTATTGGGAACATAAAGAAACACAAGGGACTCTCCATACTCCTGGACGCTTTTCTTGCCACCCGTAAAGAGGGACTGGATTATAAACTGGTGATTGTAGGTGGCTCAGACAAGTTTAGGTCCCGGGATACGGAGTTTCTTAAAAAATTGGATTCCGCCAGTACCAAGGTGGTGGATTTTACGGGTTTTATACCCCAGGAACATTGTACGGCCTTGCTTTCAAGCGCCACACTGTTGGTACAGCCTTCGCTGTATGAAGGTTTTGGTCTTCCTCCCCTGGAAGCCATGACCCTGGGTACCCGGGCGCTCATTTCGGATATTCCGGTGTTTAAGGAAATCTACGGCGACTTTCCCGTAACCTTTTTTCGTGCCGGGGACTGCGTGGACCTGAAAGAAAAACTGTCGGTTTTATTAGAGGATCGGGACCCTCAAGCTCTAGTATTACCACCCCATCTCGCGGAAAAATATACCTTTCAAAAAACCGCGTCCATTATTTTGCAGGAATTAGGTAAACCATGAAAACCGCTCTTATTCACTATTGGTTGGTCAATATGCGGGGGGGCGAGAAAGTGCTCGAAGCTCTGCTTGAGCTTTTTCCCGATGCGGATATCTATACGCACGTGTACGATCCTTCCTCAGTTTCCGATACTATCAACGCACACCATGTGTACACCTCCTTCATCAACAAATTACCTTTCGCCAAAAAACTCTATCAGAAATATATGCCCCTCATGCCCCGGGCCTTGAACGGTCTTAATCTCGATTCCTATGATCTCATTATTTCCAGTGAAGCCGGTCCGGTGAAAGGGATTGTACCTAATCCTGACGCCTACCACATTTGCTACTGCCACAGTCCCATGCGCTACCTGTGGGATATGTACCACCAGTACGCATCTGAGGCGAGTGTGCCGGTGCGTTTTTTTATGCGTCTTCTTCTCCCTTCCCTGCGACTTTGGGATATAAGTTCCGCTAACCTGGTGGACCGGTTTATCACCAATTCCCATTATTCGGCTAAACGCATCGCCCGTTACTATAACCGTGAAGCGGAGGTGGTATTCCCTCCTGTAGATATCGAATCGTATCTCGATACAGTCAGGCGACCTGAAGATTTTTACCTGTTTTTCGGGCAGGCCGTGGGGTATAAGCGCGCAGATATTGCCCTGGAAGCCTGCATCCAATCCGGCAGAAAGCTTGTCGTTGCCGGAGCGGGCTTTCGGGCAAAGGACCAGAAAAAGTACTCCGCCTCCGGCCTGGTGCATTTTACGGGACGGGTTTCTAACGATGCCCTTAAGAGCCTTTATTCCCGGGCGAAAGCGCTTCTGTTTCCGGGCATTGAAGATTTTGGTATTGTTCCCGTGGAGGCAAACGCCGCAGGCTGCCCGGTTATTGCCTACCGTAAGGGCGGGGTTTTGGACACCCTACGAGACGGGGAGACGGGTCTTTTTTTTGACGAGCAAAGTCCCGCAGCTCTTATAGTCGCGCTGGACCACTTTGAAGCGATAGAAGAGCGTTTTACTCTGCGCGAGCCTTTTATCCGGCAGGTTCAGCAGTTTTCCAAAGCGGCTTTTCTTAGTCAAATAGAAGGGATCATCGCCGTCCGCCGGCGCCTTTAACCCGCCCATGGGTTTATGGCCCGCAACGGTTCGGTCCTTAGAAATCCGCTGGGGTCAGACCCCATCCTATGGAGCTCAGGTTTTATGAGTATTCAGGGCGTAGAGAAAAAGCGTTACCCCTAGCAGATCCGCACAACCTCCGGCGCTGATGCCCTGAGCAATAAAGTCCCGGTCCAGGTCTGCGGCTTTGCGCTGGATCGCCTCTACCGGGGGATCCGAGGAAAGAAAGTCCCTAAGCTCCCCTTGAATGCGCCGAAGCACTCCCCGGTCTGCCCGGTGGGCTAAGGCGGTATCATCCGTACAGGCCAGGAGGCTCAGGAATGCACCGAGCCCCGCATCGTTGCGGCTATGCCCTGCCTCAAGGAGCCGCCGGAACCAGGGGTAGGCGCCCTGGCACACCGCTGGAAAGCCCGCAGCCGCTTCTCCCCGCACACCGGTCATGCCGTAACGCCGGAAGAGGAGCTCCCCATGAGAGCAGTTCTGAGGGGGCTTGTCCGGGGAAAAATCCCCCAATACCCCGGCGGTCATGTCCCGGCATAGGGTCATGAGGTCCTCAAGACTGGGCCGCTCCTGGGTACGGTAGAGCCTGCCGTAAGCCCCGCTCAAAATCCCTAAAGAAAAGATAATCCCCCGATGGGTGTTCACCCCCCGGGTTGCCCGCTTCATGGCGATCTCCGCGATCTTCCCTTGCCGCCGGAGATCCGCAAAGAGCCGCTGAGGGCTCTCGTACTGTTGGAAACCCGCTGCGGCACAAGCGCGGAAGTAGGGCAGCAGCGCCGAGGTAGAATCAATAAAGGTGAAAAAATCCATGTCCTTATGCGCACCACAGTTATGTCGGTCCACCAGGCCTGGTTTTGGGGTAACCGCAAGCTCCCCCATGAGGGCCTGCACCGCCGCCGCCGCGATCCTATCCTCCAGTTTGCCCAGAAGAAAACCCTGGATCAGGGTAATGACCGCAGCCTGGATTTCCGGTAGGGCGTGAGCGCGGCTGTGGGCGCAGGCAAAGGCGCTGCCCCCGCAGACAAAACAGCACCGCTCGGCCTTCCCCAGGGCGGATCGGGAAATTTGGTCTCCCTGGGCGCTGAACACGTCCAGGTCAAATAGCCGTCCCGCAGGATGCTGGGCTTCCAGGGCGCAGGCGAGTCCTTTAATTTCCCTGGGGTCTAGGGATTTCCTCAGGGCCCAAAAAGCCGTATACCCTCCGGGATCAACCAAAACCGCTTCCTCCAGCACTGGGATTCCCTCGGCTTCTAAGCGTACCCGCAAGGCGTCCTGGGCTTCTTCAAAACAACGGTCCCCCAAGGGAAAGCGCTTATAGGGGCCAGGAATATTGAGGCTCAGGGTTATTAAAGGCCCCTGATAGTGTGCCCGCAATTTCCCCTGCCACCGGATGCGTGTATCCCGTAGAGCAAGCACGGTTTCCAGGGAAACGGCCTCGCAGCCTGCAAAGGGATCGCCTGGGCCGTTCATGGGTCTTGTGCGGCAAGATACTGGAACGTGGAAGGAGGCACCAAAGGTTCGACCGCCTTAAGGTCTCCGGCTTTGACCAGGGCCCGCACCCGACTTGCGCTTATAGGGTCGCCCTGGGCGTACAGGCGGGGAATCTGGACAACCTCAATCCCGTAGGTAGGCAAGAGTTGGTGCATACAGCGGTTATAGGCTGCGGTAAGGGGGCTTAAGGGCTCATCGCCGATAAACCGGCGGGTAATCCCCAGGGGCCGGGCAAAATGCTCGGCGAAAATCTTTAGGTCCAGGCGCATATTAGCTTCCTGGGCCACCTCAGGACTTTTGAGAAAATAAGCGGGGAAGGTTACCGCAGAAATAAGATAGGGCCCCGTAGGTTGCACTACTACCTGGGGAATATGGGCCGTGCCCTGGACCGCCAACTCCCGGCGTACCCGGGCGGGCACTTCGCCTTTGTCTTCCGACAGAATAAAAAGATGCAAGACGTCGCAGTCCTGGGCTGCAGTTTCCAGCAAATACCCATGCCCCCGGGTAAAGGGGTTACAGTGGGCCACAATCCCGGCGATACGGGTTCCTGGAGGCCGCCGTAGGTCAGCCACGAATGAGCGGATGCCCGTTTTCTGGTTTTCCATAAGCAGCACCTCATCGGTCTGGGTGATAGGGTAGAAGCCCAGGTCCTGAAAACGCTCGCGGTGTTCCGGCTTGGTAAACAGAAACAGATGACTCAGGCCCCGTCGCAGGGCTTCGGTAACGAGTTCTGTTACCACCTGCGCGGTGAGCCCGCGGTTCTGGAACCTAGAGGATACGGCGATGCACTTGAGTACATTCCCATCCAGGGAACCCGTGGCGGCTATAA
>JAITJK010000238.1 GCA_031278935.1 Spirochaetaceae bacterium
GACCATTGGCAGTGCTCTGGCTCATAACATGACCAAGACCCAAGAGGCGGTTAACCGCATCACCGCGAATCTCCAGAGCATCCAAGATAAGGTGAGCCATCAATCCGAGAGTGTCAGCCGCACCAACGCGGCCATGGAACAGATCACCGGCACCATCAGCAATCTCAATGACCCGGTAAACCGTCAAACCACGAGTGTTGCCGCCTCTTCCTCGGCGGTAGAAGAGCTGCTGGCTAATATCCACACGGTAACCCAGACCCTTATCAAAAACGCGGACAACGTGAAGAAGCTGATGGAGGCTTCGGAGGTGGGGAAAACTGGCCTTCAGGACGTGTCCAGTGATATTCGGGAAATCGCCCAGGAATCCGCAGGGCTTTTGGAGATCAACGCGGTTATGGAAAACATCGCGAGCCAAACGAACCTCTTGAGCATGAATGCCGCCATTGAAGCGGCTCATGCCGGGGAAGCGGGTAAGGGTTTCGCGGTAGTGGCCGATGAAATCCGCAAGCTTGCGGAGAGTTCCGGAGAACAGTCCAAGACCATTGCGGTGGTGCTGAAGAAAATTCAGGAATCCATCGCCAAGATACGGGATTCCACAGACAACGTGCTTAACCGGTTTGAGGCCATAGACCAGGGGATCAAGGTGGTATCGGATCAGGAAGAGCATATTCGGAACGCTATGGAAGAGCAGGGTTCCGGCAGCAAAGAGATTTTGGAATCTATAGATATGTTAAACGATGTAACCAATGAGGTTAAGCGCGGTTCTGACGAGATGCAAATAGGGAGTAAACAGGTAATTCTGGAGAGTAAGAATCTGGGCATGATGACCCAGGAGATAACCAAGGCCATGGACGAGATGACCCATGCGGTGGATAAGATAAATGCCGCAGTGCATACGGTGAACGCCATAAGCAGCCAGAACAAAGAAGGCATCGACGTCCTTGTTGAAGCAGTCTCAAAATTCAAAGTTCCGGCCTCCAGGGGCCTTAATGCCCGCAGCTAGCCGCGTGTCATTGCAAGCGCAGCGAAGTAATCCAGCACCTGCGCTAGGCCTCTGGGGGGGTTGCTCGCCATGACAGGCTGCTCACTCCGCTCTTTTGACACGGAGTCAGACCTTCTGGGAACTCGCCTTAGCGCCTGCCCTGTACTCGCTCTGGTGCTTTCTGGGATCAGCCCCTTGTCAATCGAGCTCATGTAAAAAAATAAAAAAATTGCCTCCATAATAAAGCAATACGGGTTCTCGTGCCATTTAATCTGTAGTGAATTTTCAACGTTGGAGGTATGTATGTTCACAAGCGGAAACGCGCAGAAGCATCCACGGTCGGGGATAGGCTCGGCGACGATGTGGGGAGTAGGACTGCTGGTCCTGTTCATGGCATGTACGGGAATCCTGTTTTTTACCGGATGCGAACAACCCAATGATTCGGTTACCTCGGAAACCCCAGAGGAAACCGAGGAATCAGACAACCAAAACCCAAACGGGGATAAGGAGACCCCAGAGCCCGGTAAACCGGATACACCGGATACACCGGATAAGCCAAATGACCTGGATAAGCCCGAGGGCTCCGATGAGCCGGACGAACCGGATGAACCCACCGAGGCGAATACGCCGGACGAGCCGGATACCCCGGTTCCGCCCCCGGAAGAACCGGAGGCCCAGGCGGAACTGACCGGAGCAGAAGCGGTGGAGACCTATCTAGCCACCTTGCCGGAGAATACGGAAGCCGCTCCCTACCGGATTAAGGTCAACGGCATTGATCTTTCCAAGAACAGTACCGCTAAGGAGAGTGTTAGAAACCTTTACAAGGCCATTAGTCGATATGTGTCCTTGGACCTCACGGGCTGTACAGGAGCGTCCCTGGTCAATGTTACCGTCAAGACGGCTCCGGGCAAGGCATACTTAGTCTCCCTCACCCTACCGGATTCAGTGGAGACGATTGAACTTAACGCGTTCTCCGATTGTACGGCCCTTGCCTCGGTGAATATGCCTCAGGTCAAGACTATAAATCATGGGGCCTTTAGTAAAGTAACTACCCTGACTTCGGTGTATATGCCCAAGGTAGCAACGATAGAAGCGGGCAAGAACACGTCCGACGGGGCTTTCTATCAGTGTACGGCCTTAACCGCAGTATCCATGCCTAAGCTGAGTTCTGTGGGTGATTATGCCTTCTACAACTGTTCGGCTCTGCAATCCCTTACTCTCGGCTCTACCCCGCCTGAACTGGGAACCAATACCTTTAAAGGCGCGGATGCTCTTAAAGCCCTCTATGTTCCCGCCACCGCAGTGGAGCACTATAAGACCACTACCAAGGCAAACTGGACCAACGCCTTAAAAGAAAAAGTGCAGGCCCAGCCCTAGACCCCCACTCTCAGGGGCGATACCATCGCCCCTGGTTTCAGGGCCTATCAGTCCAGTTCTCGAAGCCCGTACCCTTCCGGGGTATTCGCGTTACGGTCCCCGATAGGCTCTATATGCACCACAATATCATAGACCCCTTCCACCCGTTCCTTGATAGCCTTTTCAACCTGGGAAGCGATCCTATGGGCTTCCTGCACCGTGAGCTGAGGATCCACCTCAATATCAATATCAATATCCCAGTACCCGGCAATACGCCGCATCCGGGTCCGGTGAGGATTTCCCGCCCCCTCAATCGTATGAACCGCCTCAAAAACCGCCTGATAGGATTCCCTGCCGGGACCTCCGTCCATGAGTTCCAAATTAGTTTCCATAAAAATGCCAATGGCGGATTTGATAATCCAAAACCCTACCAGGACAGCCGCAGCCGAATCAATGAACGCGATCCCCAGAAGGCGGGAGAGGCCAAGCCCCAGGAAAACGCCCAGGGAAAGAACCACATCTGCGGCCATGTTCTTCCCATTAGCGTGCAGCATCGGAGAGTTAGCCCGCCTGCCAAACCAGTGCAGCAGTCCCGCTAAAATACTCTTACCCAAAACCGATGCCAGGCTCACCCCCAGGGCAGCGGGTCCCGGTGCTTCGACCTGAAGGCCCTGGATACCCGCCGCCAGGGCCTTCCCTGCATTGAGGACGAGCTGCGCTCCCGCAAAGAATAAGCTGAAGGCCACAAGCGCCGTGGCCACGGTCTGCGCCCGCCCGTGCCCCCAGGGGTGTTCGGGGTCTGCAGGCCGGGCAATCACCCCGGCTACGAAGATGGACATCAGGGCTATGAGCACGTCCACTGAGGAATCAATACCGTCCCCCAACACCGCCAAGCTCTGGGTCTTGAAGCCACAGCCTATCTTAAGGACCGCCAAGAGGCTATTACCCACAAGAGCGATAAAGGATGCAGTTTTTATCATCCCCGCCTGGCTTCCAGACGCGGGTAATTTGCTTTCTCTCAACTTCAAGACAGGCCTAGCTCCTTATAAATATAAAAGAAGATGGAAAAAATAGAAATTTTATCGGCAAATAGACCAAAGGAGTATAGCCCTTCTCTAGAAAAATTCAGTATACTGAATACCATCTTACCTGAGATCTATAAGGGAATGATACTATGAATACTAAGAAAAGTCTGTGCGTGACGTGGCTAGTATGCTGGTTTATTCTGATAGTCCCCTCGGTTTTTGCCAACGATAGCCTCAAAGCTATCGATGATAGCTTCAGGGCTATTGATGATAGCCTCACGACTATTGACGAGCTCTCCAAGGCCCTCAACGATGACCTTGAGGCTCTTGACCAGCGCCTCAAGGCGCTCAACGATGAGCTCAAAGCCCGCAACGAGCGGCCTCAGGCCATGGACGAGCGCCTTCGACAGGCTATCATTGAAACGGCAAAGCAGTATCAGGGTGTTTCGTATCGGTATGGTGCGGAATCCCCCAAGGGCTTTGATTGTTCCGGTTTTGTCCGATATGTCTATCGTACCGCCGCCGGGATTGAGCTTCCCCGGACTTCCAAGACCATAAACGCCGCCGGGCAATCCGTGGGCATAACCGAGGCGAAGGAAGGGGATGTGGTGGTCTTTGCTTCGCAAGGGGTCGTCAATCATGTGGCCATCTTGCTGGATGAGGATTCGGTGATCCACGCAGTATCCCTGGGACCCAAGACTGGGGTGATCATTTCCTCCCTGGAGGACCGGTATTTTGGGCCCCGGATCATCGGGGCGCGGTCCTTTCTACAACCTCTGGAATAACCGTATCCTTGCATAGATAAAGACCCCACAGTGATGGTAAGGGTGAGAATTTTTTAGGAGGGTTTTATGTCCGTACCGATAACGCGTATAGAAAAAGACTTCATGATCAACCTGCTCTATAATGAACAAATTCCTATCACCTATGTGCATAATCACATCAAGTATATCTTAAAAATTGAACGGTATACTAAAGACCAGCTCTACTTTACTTCGAATCAGCCGGTAGAAGACGTGGTAAGTGGTAAAATGTCCGAACTGCTTTTTACATATAACACTATGCCTATGGCCTTCATGATAGAACTACACGTTCTGGACCAGACGTTTCTGGATCAGAGTACCCATTTCGTGGGGAATATACCGGAAAGCTTGTACAAAAACTTGGATCGTTCCCATAGGCGAGTAGACTTTCCCCAAAATATGGAAGTCAAGTTTCTCCTTGAGGAGGATCAGTACATTCTTCCCTTCTCTCTGGTGGATGTCGAGCCTTTTGAGGAAACCGAAGGAGCCTTAGCGGGCATCATCGAACCGGAGACCCCGGACGTTGCAGGGGTACTTGCGGCCCTGGACCGCTATATCCCTACTATTGCCGACGGCTATAAGGTGCTGTTTTTTAAGGATAACCTCTCATTAAGTTTTGAAGAGCAGCTAATCGCTAAAAATGCTAAGGCATTGTTTTTACCCGCCATAACAAGCGGGTACTTTCCCGAACCCGATACTGCGGCCTATCCAGAAGCCCATCTCATCACCGAAAATCTGTTTAAAAAGCACCTCAAAAATATGGGCGTAAATCCCTCTTTTATGGATAAAGCCCTCTATCATTTTTTTGAGTCTAAAAAGGGCAGCGGTATTTTGGCGGATTGCTGGATTCCCCTTCTGTTTCAGGGCTACATGATTGGCGCTCTTCGGGTATGGGTAAAGAACGAAGAAAAAATCCCCTTGGACTATACGGTCCTTACACCCCTTTACCACTATGCCCAAGCCCTCATCCAAGCCCAGAAAGAGCAGGGGTATTATGAATCCTACCGTATTAAAGACCCCTTGATGACCGCCACGGGGGTGGATATAAGCAGCTCGGGAATCCGTTTCAGCTATCCCTATTCACCGATTACTAACGCCATGCCGCTGAATAGTACGGTTACCCTCAAATTGCTAATACCCCCCCCCGTACAGCGTACGATCAACGTAACCGCTCAAATAGTACGCTCCTACAAGAAAAGGGATACCATTTTCTTTGGGTGCCGGTTTATGGATATCTCTGCCGAAGATACACAGTTTCTGTTTGAATATATCTATGGGTTCCCTTCGCAGATACAGAAGTGCCCCTCATAACCGGTCATGTGTAGCCAAGTAGCGTCGGACGTTTCTGAAAGAAATATCCCGAACCATATCGCTTAAGCGGGGAATATCCAGGGGTATTTCCCCCGCTTCCGCCCAGGTCCCCAGCAGATTGCAGAGGATCCGGCGAAAGTATTCATGCCGAGGATAGGAAAGAAAGCTCCTTGAGTCGGTGAGCATCCCCACAAACCGGGAAAGCAACCCTAAGTTCCCCAGAATTTTCATCTGGCTCTCCATACCGTCCCGGTTATCCAGAAACCACCAGGCGGAACCGAGCTGCATCTTGCCGGGAATCCCATCTCCCTGAAAAGCGCCCATAATCGTACCCAGGGAGTACATGTCTTTGGGATTGAGGCTGTACAGGATGGTTTTAGGCAGCTCTTGTCGGGATTGCAGGAGGTCTAAAAAACGGGCCAGGTTTTCCGTTATCCGGTGATCATGAATCCCGTCATACCCGGTGTCCGGCCCCAGAGCCTTGAGCGCCCGGGAATTAACACTCCGGATAG
>JAITJK010000270.1 GCA_031278935.1 Spirochaetaceae bacterium
GGTTATGCAGCAGATAGCCGAAGCGAGATGCACCCTGTCCCCGTACTGCACTGCCCCCAATGGGACTCCACGGTAAATGGTGCTTACTCGGAACCCTTCAATAGCTCCCGGGGTTTGGATCCCTGGGAAGGCCCCACAATCCCCCGGTTTTCCATGGCTTCCACCAGACGGGCCGCCCGGTTGTAGCCAATTTTAAGGCGCCGCTGAATGGCGCTGGCGCTGGCTTTGCCCTGCTCCCAGACAATCTTCAGGGCCTTGTCATAGAGCGGGTCCTCCCCATCGGCATAGTAGGCCTCCTCGTCATCCCCTGCAAGGAGGTCCTCTTCCAGGTAATCCGGTGGACCCAAGGTTTTGAGATAGGCCACCACCCGCTCAACTTCTTCGTCGGACACGAAAGCGCCCTGAATGCGGAGGGGAAAGGGGTCCGTACTGCCTGCATAAAGCATATCCCCCTTGCCCAAGAGCTTCTCCGCCCCGCTTGAGTCCAGGATGATGCGGCTGTCTACTTTGCTGGCCACCATGAAGGCGATACGGCTGGGAATGTTGGCCTTGATAATCCCGGTAATCACGTCAATGGAAGGCCGCTGGGTGGCTAGGACCAGGTGAATACCCACCGCCCGGCTCATGGCCGTAAGCCGGGCGAGCACTCCTTCCAGTTCCTTGCCACTGGCGGCCATGAGATCCGCAAATTCATCGATCACCACCACGATATAGGGCATATGCTCCAGCCCAAGGCCCCGCTCCTTGATACGCCGGTTGTAACCTCGCACATCCCGGACACCCAAGGAATCCAGACAGGCATAACGCCGTTCCATCTCAAAGACGCAATACTGTAAAGCCTGAAGCGCCCGTTTAGGCTCGGTGATCACCGGGGTCAACAGATGGGGTATATCGTTGTATATGTTTAATTCCACGATCTTGGGATCGATGAGGATGAGCTTGCATTCCGTCGGGGAACGCTGGTATAGGATGGACAGGATCATGGTGTTCACGCAGACCGATTTACCCGACCCAGTCGCCCCGGCAATGAGCAGGTGAGGCGTCTGTACCAGATCCACGGTCTGAGCCGCACCGGCGCTGTCCTTGCCCAATACCACGGGAATCTCCGAGCCGGTTCCCGGCGCGTGTAGTTCCCCCAGGCACCCCTGGATGATTTCCGCGAAAGAAACCATGTCTCGGCTCGTATTAGGCACCTCGATACCCACCACGGACTTACCCGGAATGGGCGCCACAATTCGCACTGAAGAGGCAGCCAAGCGGAGCGCAATATTATCCTGGAGATTAACGATCCGGGAAAGTTTTACCCCCGGGGCCGGAAGCAGCTCGAAAAGGGTGATCACCGGCCCTTTCTTGATACCGGTAACCTCCGCCTGGATGTTAAATTCCTCAAGGGTATCTTGCAGGATCACTGCCGCTTCCCGGGTGGCTTTGTCGATGATCTGAGAGGCTCCCTGGGTATACTGGTTGAGGAGGCCCTGTACCGGTACCGTATAGGGTTCCGGTATGTGAACGAGGGGTATAGGTTTTTTGCCGGGACTGCTCGTCCGATGCGGCGCTGCCGGGTTTTCGTCCCAGACGGCAACCCGCTCCGGCAGGACCTGGGGCTCCTCCGCGGCCTTAAAGGCGGAAGCCGCCTGGTGAAGCCCGGAAGGCCCCTGCGGGGAGGGTCTTCCGGGGAGCGGGCCCTCCGAAGGGCTGCCTGCGTCCCAGTAGAATAGGGCCTCCAATTCGTGCAGGGCATGGGCGCTGGCTAAGGGTTTTATCTGAGGGAAAGAGAGGCTTGGCTCCGTGGCCCCTTCAGCTTCAAGGCCTTGCAGTAACCGGTCTTCCGGGAACTCCTCATCTTCCGGGTCCTCGCTTTCCGGAGCGGGGGCGGGGGCCCGTAAAAAAGCCGGAGGCAAGAGCCGGGAAGAGAAGCTAGGCCGCAAGGAAAGGTTTCGTAAGGAAGAAGCCCCACGGAAGGGGTTGTACGGACGAGGCTTGGGGTCTTCACTTGCCCCAGGGGAAGGGCTGTAGAGGACCGCAGTCCACCGGTATTCCCGTTTCTGGTAGGCCTCGGGAAACAGCATGGAGGTAATGACCATGATGATCAAGCCCTCCAGGATGGTGAATAGAATGATGAAAAAATTGAGCCCTATTTTCCCTATCCATTCCAGAATACGGTATTGTTCCTTAAGGACATCGAAATCCCGGATAAAGACGAAGCCAATGGCCAAGGTTACAAAGGGCAGGACGGTACAGGTCAGCACAAAAATCCGATCCGGACGGTACACTGGGTCTATCAGCATCATGGCCGCATAAAAGGGGTAGAGGGGAATCACCACGGCCAAGACCCCGTAGGCGTCTACCAAAAAAAAACCCGGGCCAAAAAAAGGCCCCTCTGCCCCAAAGAGCGCCCCGATTATGGCAATTTCCAGGCCCATGGCCCCCAAACCTAGGGCCACCGCTCCCAAAAGTGTGGCAATACGGGACTTTGATATATGCTGAAATACCCATTCTTCCAGGATCACCTTTGAGATATCCTCCAAATCCAGTTCAGGGACGGCCACGTCCCTAAGCATAAGGCCAATTCCGTCCTGAGCGGAGGATCAGGGTGAAATGTATCGCTCCTTTTCAAGTTACTTCCTTTTTCGGTGATGCAGTCCCCTGCCCAAAGGCTTCCAGTCAAGGGACGCGGCAAGAATACCTCCGTACAAGACACGATGGGCTGCCGGTATAACGACCCAAGGCTCTCCGGCGGCAGGTTTGTTTTTGCGTATACACACCAGCATACTTACGTAAATATAGGGAAGCATCGGGTATAAAGACTTTTTTATATAATCGGATGACTCATTCAAGACCTTTATACATATCCCGCACCACGGCCTCCATGGGACGATCAAAGTACACATACCCATAGGCAGCGGCGGCGGCCAAGACCCGTTTGCCGTAGGTCCGGGTTTCGGTGATGCTGACGGTTTCCAGGAACAGGTCTTCCGGGAGCCGAGGTTCCGCGCTGCGCCAGCGTTTGACCCGGTTCATGCCACCGTTATAGGCCAAGAGGGCCTGTAACGGACTTTCCAGGCGATCCAGGAGGTAGCGCAGATAGGAAGCGCCAATATGAACATTCGCCCCTGGGTCCCGTAGGTCCGGACTTTGGTCCCCAAGATAATCCGGCCCACCGGCCTTGCGGATCCAGCCGGCTACCTCCGCCGCAGTATCGGCCATGAGTTGGGATAGACCCACAGCCCCAGCATGAGAGGCAATATCCGGGTTAAAGGCGCTTTCCGTGCGGATCAGGGCGTACAACAGTTCTGCGGGGATTCCCACTTCCTGGGCGTTGGCCTCGATAATCTCCTTAAAAGGCCGGGGATAGTACAAAAGTAGATCCTCATAGTCCAAGACATAGGATTCCCGGTCCATATAGGCGGTAATCAGCCGGATGGTCTGTTCCCAGTAGGCCCCATCGAGCAAAAGGTGCGCCAAAATCCGCAGTTCCCCAATGGAAAAGTCCGCCATCATCCACTGTAAATAGGAAAAGGCAAATTCCCCCGCCCCAAACTCGAAGAATCCTAAAAGAAACTCAAGCCCCCCTCCAGAAGGTGCATCGGTAAACCCGGGACGTGGACGGGGAAGTGTACGCTCAGGCAGGGGAAGGTCCCTATCCCCCAGCTGCCAGGCACTCATAGCTCGGTAATAGAAGGAGGCCGCCTCCGCTTCCAGGGCTATGGTGAAGAAGGTTCGGCTTACCCTGGTCTTGAGGTCTCCGGTAAGGCCCGTCATACCCTGCACGCCCAGGGCCGCTGCCCCTTGATCCGGGGAAATATAGGCCTCCGCCACGGCCCTGCCGATAATATAGGCGTATTTTGCCGTGGTCGCCTGGTCTGAACGGAAGCGAATCTGGGAAAAGACCTGCAAAAGGGCGTCCCATTGCCGGTTTGCCGTCAAAGCACGGCACCAAAGGTCCAGGATATCTGCAAAATAGCGGTCTTCATGCCACCGGGGGATATAGGTGTCCAGTAAGGCCGGGACGTTTTCAGGACTATAGGTTACCGCGGTATGCAGAATATACCATATACAGGCATCCGCTTGTAGGGGATCCGGGGCAAAGTCCAGGGCCGATTGAAAATACCCAAGGGACCGGTCATAGCGGCCTCGCTGACGCTCCATGCGGCCTGCGAAATACCGAAGTCGGTACCGCAGGGAGGACACATCCACCACCGCGAGGTCTTGGGGGCTTATGCGTATCTCCCCGACCTCTGCCGGATCCTGGCCAGCCAACAGCGCATCCCAGGCGAGGAACAGGGCAATTCCCGCCTCATGGGATCCGGCATACTGAAAACTTCGGCCTAAGTCCCCGGTTAATTCGGGATATTGAAAAAAGAGCAGTGGTTCCTCTTGCAAGACCCGCTGAAAGTGCCGATGCCCCTCCCCATAGGCGGAACGGGAAACCGAAAGCCGTCCGGCGATGGCTGCGGATTCCGGAGGGCCTAACAGGACGGGTTTCCGGTTTTGCAGTTCCTGAAAGACCCAAGTAGCCGGAGCGTCCACAGTCCGACCGAGTAAAAAATCCAAGACCTCTCCCTTAACCTGGGCC
This sequence comes from Spirochaetaceae bacterium, assembly GCA_031278935.1. Lineage (GTDB taxonomy): Bacteria > Spirochaetota > Spirochaetia > Treponematales > Breznakiellaceae > JAIRLU01. The sequence continues at coordinate 4,577 of JAITJK010000270.1, forward strand.
TCCTGTAGGTAGAGCCGGGAAAGGAGCAGCACCGCCTCATCCCAGGAAGATCCGTCCTTTTGCCCTTGCAGCAGGTCCCTTGCCTCATCAAAACGCCCCAGGGCATACAAGGCCGCGCCATATAGGGTTCGTTCCGTGCCCCGGGTTCCCAGGGTTTTCAAGGGTTCCATAGGCTCTTTCCGGACGCGCTCCACGGAGGAAGACTCCTCAGGGGGCATGGAGGCGATTATCCTACGGGCTAGGCGTTTCGCCTCGCTCGTACCAGCTAAAAGGGGAGACAAGAGTTCCTGGGCTGCAGCGGTACGAACCTGGGGAGAGGGGCTTTGCAGGGCCGCTTCAAACAAGGCCTGGGCCTTCCGGACGTGGCCTTCCCCTTCCTCCCTGGTAAGGGAGCGTGCTGCGGCCTGCACCAAAAGCCCGCCATAAAAGGGAGCCGAGGGGTGCAGCTTCCGCACTTCATCCATCCGTTGGGGATCCGCTTCCAAGATAAACCCGATATCCCCGGTTTTAAGGCGTTCCGCTGCCTCCCCTTTACTTAGGGTTAGCACCTGTTCGGCCCTACAGGAAACCAGGGTGGGGACCATGAGCCATACTAACAAGCAATAGACAAAAAACATACTAGTTCCGCGGGGGAATGCGGATAGTCCTCCCTGCCACAATAAGATCCGGCCTGCGGATGTTATTAAACCGGGCTATCCGCGTATACAACCAGGGATTCCGATAAAAAGCCGCAGCTATATCCCAGAGGGTATCTCCCCAGCGAATCCGGTAGCTTACGCCGCCCCGGGGAATCTTGGTGGGCACCTTGTAAGACGCCACCGGGGCGGGCGGCCGTTTCCGGCTGGGCACCACCGCCGGAGGCAGCGGCGCCGTGGCTGGGGCTTCAATGACCGGCGCCTCGGTGATTTTTTTTTCCAGCTCCTCTGGGACTCCCCCTAGAGGAGCTGGGGATGTATTTTCTTCTATTATTGTAGGTATAGGGGCTTGTTCTATAGAAACCTCAGGGGAGCCATCGAGCGCCGCCGCAACTTCTATCTTTTCTCTAGGATCCTCTGGCGTGTCCTGGAGAGACGCCTCCGATGGTTTCTCTAGGGCCGCCTCCTTAGATACTTCATGAGAAACCGTGTCCGCGGATAGGGGCGCCCCGGCTTCCGGGTGCTGAAAGGGGCGACTCCCCGAGAACAAGAAAAAAAACAGCGCCCCTACAAGGGGTAGAAGCACGATAAGCCCCACCAAGAGCCAGGGAACCCGTTTCCGTTCCGGTGGGGTCTCGTATAAGCCCAGGGGCGGGACCCCCACAGAGGGCTCTCGCTTAAGATCCGCCAGTTCCACAGGGTTTTCCGGCGCCTCGGACACCCGTAAGGAGTGCCGTTCATGGACTGCGGAGGTATCTAAGTCCAAGGCATAGGCGCTTATGCTTCCCGATGGACGGATCGTAACCTCTACCTGGATAGAAGGTTCTCCCTGGAGGGCCGGTTTAATCGGGGTAACCACGATCCTGCCCATAAAGGCAGCATCCCGCAGCGTTGTAGCGGCGCTTTTATAGAGCTCAATATAGACGGTTTCTTGGTTGTCATGGGCCGTAGTGAGGATCAGTCGTTTGGTACGTCCTTCTTGTTCCTCAAGAATAGGATAAAAATCGCCATTGGCAAGTTTAATACCAATCGTTGACCCCATGGGCCTCACTCCTTCTTAACAACTACACTACCTCGCCGGTGAACGGATTTTTGAAAAGTGGTGCTATCGTACAATTCTCTCTACATAAGACTCTAGACAGGGAAATACCCCCTTGTCAACGCTCGTTTAATCCACCACCCACCACCTGAGGTGGAGGTCCCGCCAGCGGGTTTAAGCTCCTATCCCTCACCATGCAGCCCCCAATATGACTCTATGTCAAATGGTGCAAATAGTTGATAAAAGAGAGCGGCGGTGATAGTATTATAGGGTACATAACGGAACACGCCGATTTTCTAGTGAATCCCTACCCCCTTACATGAGGCGCTATACCATGTCTTGCGAAACCCGGAAGCAGAGCCCTGACGGGGTGTGCGGTTTGGCTGCACCTCAGATGGCGGGGGGTCCTTATTTCCCGGAAACCCCGGCAAAGTTCCGAAAGAGAGAGGTAAACATGAGTACACCGTTCGATTATGGCGTCGTTGATGAGGTCATTACCGAGTGGGGGGCCCATCCCGGGGCCATTATCCCCATTCTACAGGGCGTGCAGGAACGCTATAACTACCTGCCAAAGGCGATTTTCCCCTACATCGCGGAGAAACTGAAGGTCAGTGAAGCCCGGATCTACGGGGTGGCCACCTTCTACGAGAATTTTTCCCTGGAACCTAAGGGTAAGTTCATTATCAAGGTCTGCGACGGAACCGCCTGCCATGTGCGAAAGTCCATTCCTAACCTAGAACAGTTTTACAAGGACCTGGGGCTTTCTGAAAAGAAGGTTACCACCGACGACCTAGGTTTCACCGTGCAGACCGTGGCCTGCCTGGGAGCGTGCAGCCTCGCACCGGCCTTGATGGTCAGTACCAGCGGCGCTCAAGACAAGGTATACGCCAATGTGAGCCCTACGCAGGTGTCGCATATCATCAGCGAACTGCGGACGCAGCAGTAAGGGGGGGCTATGGTACGATTAACCAGCCGGGAAGCCTTGCATAAGGCCCGGGAAACCTATAAAAAAGCCCTGGACGCGGAAACGCGTAAGATTCTAGTCTGCGCGGGTAACGGTTGTATTGCCTCTGGGTCTCTGGAGGTCTACGATAAACTCGCGCAAATCATCAAAGACCAACACTTACCCTGCTCCCTGGAACTCAAGGAGGAACCAGGTCATCCGGTGGGCCTCAAAAAGGGCGGCTGTCCGGGCTTCTGTAACCAGAGTGTCCTGGTGGTGGTCGAGCCGGAGGGCTGGCTCTACACCAAGGTAAGCCCGGATGATGCGGAAGAAATCGTTGAAATCACCATCAAGCAGGGAAAGCCGGTGGAACGGCTGGCCTTCAAGGGGCCCGATGGGAAGCCTATCCTCCAAAAGGACGAGATTCCCTTCTATAAAAAACAAACCCGGATTGTACTGGAAC
>JAITJK010000277.1 GCA_031278935.1 Spirochaetaceae bacterium
GAGCCAATCGTTTGGCATACTTCTCCAGCATATTTTGAAATACAGCAATATCAATGGATGCTGTATTATTTTTACGCGCATAGGCCGTCAAAATACTATACAAATCTGTTTCTTCTGTCATTGTGATGATATTATACTTTTCTTTTTTCATTACTGCAATGCTTTGTGGTACAGTTATGCCGGGATATCCTATCAGCCCGGCTATGATGGATAATTCACATTACCGGTATATCTTAAGAGCGGCCGCTTCTAAGAAGATTGAGAATTCATGCGATGAATTACAGCAATACGGACTATTCTGCATAAGAATACACAAATTTGAGGATTTACCGCGTATGAATGATTTTAAGGGCAAACACTAAGTGACTAAATAAATGATTTTTTATAATATAATGACAATACCGCATAATGCGGCGCTTCTGCCGGCGGGGCGCGGACGGCAGCCTAACGTAGTGAGGGGGGCATATATCGAGCGCCGACGCGTGGTATATTTATTCATCTACGCCGCATAATGCGGCGCTTCTGCCGGCGTGGTGAAATGGCAGACACGGTAGACTCAAAATCTACTGTCCGTGAGGACATATCGGTTCAAGTCCGATCGCCGGTATATTTAATTCCACTGTAGTATAGGGGGTTTACTCGCCAAGATATGCTTTTCTCACCGCTTCGTTCTTGAGGAGGGCCGCCCCGGTATCCTGCATGGTAATAACTCCCGTTTCAAGCACATAGGCGTAATCGGCGATTTCGAGGGCAGCGTGGGCGTTCTGTTCGATAAGGAGGATCGTCGTACCGTTGCGGTTTATCTCGCCGATGATGTTGAAGATCATCTTGGAAATCAGCGGAGCCAAGCCCAGGGAAGGTTCGTCCAACATGAGCAACTTCGGTTCGGTCATAAGGCCGCGGGCTACGGCGAGCATCTGCTGTTCTCCACCGCTTAGAGTACCCGCGATCTGGCGCATCCGTTCCCGCAAACGGGGGAAAAGGTCGAAGCAGCGTTCCCTGCCTTGCCGTATCTTCTTTGGGTCCCGCTGGATATAGGCCCCCAGTCGGAGGTTTTCATCCACCGTAAGGTTGGGGAATACATGACGCCCCTCAGGAATAAGGACCAGCCCCATGGAAACTATATCACGGGAGTCCTTGCCGGTGATGTCCTCTCCATTCCAGTTGATCGTCCCTGAAGCGGACTTTACCAGGCCGACGATGGCGTTGAGCATAGTACTCTTCCCCGCGCCGTTCGCGCCGATAAGGGTAACGATCTTTCCGTCGGCTACTTCAATATCAATGCCCCGCAACGCGTGGATGCCGCCGTAGAATACCGAAAGAGACTCAAGCCTCAGCATCATCAACCCCCAGATACGCATCAATAACCTTCTGATTCTTCTGAATCTCCGCGGGGCTTCCTTCGGCAATGGTTATCCCGTAATCAAGCACATAGAGCCGGGTACAGATCCCCATAACTACCTGCATGTGATGTTCAATAAGCAACACTGAGATTTTGAACTTGTCACGGAGACTTACGATAAAATCCATCAGTTCCTGGGATTCCTGGGGATTCATCCCCGCCGCAGGCTCGTCCAAAAGAAGCAGTCTGGGCTCGGTCGCCAGTGCGCGGACCAGTTCAAGCCGGCGCTGCTTTCCGTAGGGGAGGGATACGGCATTATCATCGGCATTTTCCAGGAGCCCCACCGACTCAAGGAGTTCGCGGGAAAAATCGAGCGCCTTCCGTTCTTTTTTAAGATAGCCCGGCAGGTGCAGCACAGACTCAAAGAGCCTGGGCCGTTCCCGAAGCGTACATGCGGCCAGTATATTTTCCAGCACCGTCATCTCATGGAAGAGCCTGATATTCTGAAAGGTCCGGGCTATTCCCGCTTTGGCAATGATATGGGGCTGTTTCCCGGTGATGCTCTTACCGTCCAGGAGTATATCCCCCTTAGTTGGGGTATATACCCCGGTGATCATGTTGAAAACTGTCGTCTTCCCCGCGCCGTTCGGCCCGATAAGGCCCACAATCTCCTCATTTTCCACATGAATAGAAAAATCTGCAACCGCGGTAAGGCCGCCAAACTGCATCGTAACCTGTTTGGTTATGAACATCAGGGCCTTCCTTGCTTTTTCCGTAAGGGAAAAAGACTTTTGAGCCGGGGAAATGAGGAATTAAAGACCAAATCCCACGAGAATTCCTGTTTCCCCATAAGCCCCTGCTGGCGGTAGATCACCACAATGAGGAGAAGGACGCTGAACACCACCATCCGTAGACCGGGCAATCCCTGGGTGCGGAAGAAGATGAAGTTAAGAGAGCCGTCCAGAAAACGGAGGGCTTCCATCGCTATGGTTACTACAATGGCGGCGATTGCCGAGCCGGTAATACTCCCAATCCCCCCCAGCACCACGATGAGGAGAATATTGTAGGTGAGGCTGAAGGTGAACATCTTGGGATCGATGGTTGTCATAAGGTGCCCAAGGAGCGCGCCTCCGACCCCGGCAATGAAGCTGGAGATGGTAAAACTGATAATTTTGATACGGGCAACGGGTATACCCATAGCCTGGGCTGCGATTTCATTATCCCTAACCGCCCTGCAGGAGCGTCCGAAGGCGGAATGAATCAGGGCGGTCATAAAGACGATGGTAAGGACGGCCAGTCCCCAGATCATAAGGGTTGTTGAAAATTTCGGCAGTCCTTTGAGACCCAAAGCGCCGTTTGTTACCGGCTGGAGGTTGGTGAACACCACCCTGATAATCTCGGAGAAGCCCAGGGTCGCGATGGCAAGGTAATCGTCCCTGAGCCGCAGTACCGGCGTACCGATAAGAAAGCCCGCCAAAGCCGCCGCGGAACCCGCTATGATCAGGGCGGGAATGAAGGGAATCTCCACCTGGGCAAGGATAGGGATAATGGGTGTCATAAAAAAGTTGAGGTCCTTCTGGGCGGGACTCATGGTGAGGAGCGCGCTTACATAAGCCCCGATAGCCATAAATCCGGCGTGTCCCAGGGAAAAAAGCCCGGTAAAACCATTTATCAGATTGAGAGACAGGGCAAGAATGATATAAATACCGCAGAGGTTAAATATCCGAAGGCTGAATGACCCGAACACCCCGTTAGCGAGGATAATAAATGCAATAACGAAAATACTACCTGAGATATTTAAAATACGTTTTGTCTTTTTCTCAAGAATCACCGTGTACCTTCCCCAAACTTCACTGTTTCCGCCTCCTTTTTTACTGCCAAACCGGGTTTTTACACTTTTTCTATCTGATTCCTCCCCAGAAGGCCGGACGGTTTTACCAGGAGTACGATGATGAGGAGCACAAAGGCAAAAGCATCCCGGTAGCCTGTCAGGGTGGGCAGGAAAGCGATTATCATGATCTCGATGAATCCCAGGAGGATCCCCCCCAGAACCGCACCGCCGATGTTACCAATCCCCCCGATAACCGCCGCTATAAAACACTTAAGGCCGGGGATCATCCCCATAGTGGGGTTGAGTTGGGGGTATTTGAGCGCCCACATGACTCCCCCGACCGCGGCCAGTATCGAACCTGTTCCAAAAGTAAACGAGACGATCTGATTAACGTCTATAGCCATAAGGCGCGCCGCGGCAAGATCCGTAGAGACCGCCCTCATGGCCATGCCGGTTTTCGTTTTATAGATAATAAAGAGCAGTCCCATAAGGAGCACGGCGGTCAGCGCCGGAATAAAGAGGCTTATGCTCATCACCGAAACGGAACCGAGCTTAATTACCTGGTTGAACATCTCCGGTACGGGAAAACCTTTGGGCCTCCCTCCAAAGATCACAGTGGCAAGGTTTTCCATGAGGAAGGACGCGCCGATGGCGCTGATCATAATGGAGATTTTCGGGCTTTGCCGCAGAGGTTTGTAGGCGATCCGTTCAAGGCCTATCCCCAAGAGCCCCGTAAGACCGAAAGCCACGATAAAGCCAACCCACCAGGGCATAAAGAGGAGGGTGATACCGTAAAAATCGACATACCCGCCCAACATAAACACATCGCCGTGGGCAAAATTGATAAGCCTCAGAATCCCGTATACCATAGTATAGCCGATAGCGATGAGGGCATAGAGACTCCCCAGCGCAAGAGCGTTTGAGAGATGCTGTAAGAAAAGATCAACCGTCATAATGCCCTCCGCTGGTTTTTATGCGGTCTTAAGGATTCACTATGGTCTTGTAGACGAATTTCCCGCCTTCAACCGCCTTGATAAAGGCGCTCTTGGTGGCGTCTCCATTGGCATCCAGGGTTGTCGTTCCGGTTGCCCCGACAAAACCGGAGGTCGCCGCGATGGCGTCCCTGATCTTAAGGGGATCAATTGAATCTGCCCGCTTGATGGCGTCCAGCGCAACAAGGTAGCCGTCATAGCCCAGAGCGGTTACCGCAGCGGGTTCCTTGTTGTACCGGGACCGGTACTCCTTGAGGAAGGTCTCCGCCGCCGGAGTTGCCGCCACTTCGGACGCGAAGAAGGTGGAGAACACCGCTCCTTCTACCCGTTCCCGGCCCACATCAATGAACTCAGGTGTTTCCCAG
>JAITJK010000029.1 GCA_031278935.1 Spirochaetaceae bacterium
ATGGAAACCGCCGCCTCTTTGTCGTTCCCCACCCAATAACCGCCATAGATGCAGCGGCCTAAATGTTCCGAAAAATGCCCGTAAATGTGGCGGCTGATTCGGACATCGCCGTCCTGGGCTTTGACTACAATTCTGTTCATAGGTTGCTCCTTTATGAAAATTAAAATCTACAGACCTTTGCCGACTATAGCGATCCAAAAAAGCACTACACCCATGCCTTGACCCTATTCCAGGGGATTCGGTTCGTCAAGAGGACCACCGCCACCGACCACGGACAAAAGAGCAGCCCCGGTTCTACCCGCGAAGCGCATACTCCGCCGGATACGCAGCGCCTAGTGCCGCCTTATTGGGGAAGGATGATAGCGTGGATTTTGATGTTTTTTTCAATGGCCCCTTGTAAAACCATATCCTTGTTGATCTTCCCTTTGGGCCGCGGATGTGGCGGCGCGTCGCCTATGAGAATGAGAAACTTCGATTCCGCTTCCCAGGGAAATTGCTGTATCCCCTCGTACAGCGCCTCGTATACCGCTTCGGGAATATCCCCCCCATTACCCAGGGTAATCCCTTGTAGGGTCTTTTGAAAGGTTTCCAGATTGTCCGTAAAAGGAATGATCCGGGTCAGATACGCCGAATGGGTGTAGTCCTGGTACAGCACCATGCCCGCCCGGAAGGCGATGAATTCCCCCGCAAGTTCCTTCAAGAGCGCAGGAAGACCGCGTTTTATGGCCGTAATGTCCGCCTGCATACTCCGGGTGGTATCCAGACAAAATACCACGTCCAGAGATTTCCGCCGCTCCTTTTCCAGAACCCCCCGGATCTTGTCTACCAAGTCCGCAGGTTCCCGGGACCACCAGAGGTCCCCGTGGGTGGTGGTGGTGATCTCCGCAAACCGGTTGATGGTATCCCGCATATAGTTCCGGTCTGCCGGGCCTTCCAGGGCGTCTTGGGTAACCTCCAGGATAAAGGGATTGTCCTGAAAGAACCCCCGGTAATCCCCATAGGGCAGGGAAAAACTGCGGATATTGAAATAGGTCCCGTCCTGGACATAAATTTCTCCATGCCGGGTGTTCTCATAGCCGTAATAGAGAATGTAGGGAATGTAAAGGTGAAACACCTCTCCAAGGGTTGGGTGAATTTCCGGCGTAGAATCAATCAAAGACCAGATTCGGCTGGTTCGGGTGATGGGCACCTCGTTGATAAGCCGAATCTCATCGCCGTTTACGGGATTCCAGTCCGGAGTCCTATAGGCATAATTAGGTTCCTTCAAGGCGGGATCCCGGGTAGTCTCCGTGAGTAGTACCGAGGCTATGGCGCTTTTCTTGCGAATAAAGAGGTGGAAACCCCCGTCCGCGCCCTGCTCGATCCACAGGTCTTCCTGGCTTATGTATAAATCCCGGTTTGCTGGGGAGCTGGGGGGGTCCGGTTCCTGACCAAAGACGCCAGCCGCCAGGTATAAGGCCAAGACTAAGGCTCCAAGGGTACGCATATTCTCCTTATCGGATACCTTCCCTCCTATCGTAAGGCGTCCAGGGCGAAAAGGGAGGAAACCTATCTGGATAACTTTAGGCGGATATCCTATACTAGAGGACAATGCAAACCGGGCGGTTCTTTAAAGGATGGAGATACCGCGACGCGCTTAAAGAATTACAAAAACGGAGCGAAGCGGATAGGTAAGCCTTTATACCAGGAAGGAGGAATGACATGGAAAGGGAAGACGCAGTTCATACGGCGGATAATACGATGGACATACCCGCGCTTATCGCGCCGGTTATCCGGGGTTTGTGTATCCATACCTTAGGCTATCCTTGGGTGGTGCGCTATGACCCGGATACCCAGGAGGTCCCTCCGGAAGCGCTGGTAGTGGACATTGAAAGCGCCTTGACCGAACCAGGGGTCTTAGACGAAGAATCCGCGGCCAAGATTTTCCGGGAAGCCTATACGGCCTGGGAGTTTGACAGCGCCCCTACAGGGGTGGACGCGGCGATCCAGGTCGCCCGGATCAAGCAGGGGCCTTCCTGCGTGGTGGTAAAACGCAAAGACGCTCCCCAGGCCTGTTACTGGATCGACCGGACCTTGGACGCGGCCCAGCAACGTGGGGCCGACAGAAACGCCTCGTTACTCAAAGAAAAGGTCTATCCTCAAGCCAGCAGCCTTGACGCGGGGTTTAGCGCGGCACAGCGTGCGGCAGTGGTGCGAAACAAGGTGGTCCTGGTAAGCGGCGGCATGAGCCGCAACCGAGGCATCGGGGAAGCGGTGGCCTGGAGCCTTGCCCGTTCCGGGGCGGTAGTTTTCCTGGCGGACCAGGACCTTTCCGAGGCCCAGCGGGTAGCGGCGAGTATTAACGATAGGGAAAAAGAGACCCGGGCTGTGGCCCTGGAGGTTCATGGGACGGATGAGGCTTCCGTAGCCGCCCTCTTTAGCACCATCGCCAAAACCACCGGGGGTCTGGATATTTGTATCAGCAACGAGGAACTTTTGCGTCTGGAATCGGTGCTGGACCAGTCCCTTGCGGATTTCGCCGCCGTCACGGAGGTGAATTATACGGGCTTTTTTCTCCTGCTCAAATACGCAGGCGTGCTCTTTAGGCGGCAGTACCGCACCGCCCCTCAGTGGAAGACCGATATTATCCAGATCAACTCCCAGCTGGGCCTTATGGGGTCTAAGCGCCACGGGGCCAACGTGGGGAGCAAATTTGCAGGACTCGGCCTTATAAGCAGCGCGGCCTTAGAGCTCGTGGCCTATAACACCAAGGTCAACGCGGTGTGTCCGGGGAACATCTTCGACCATCCGATATGGTCCGACGGGGAACAGGGGCTCTTGAGGGTGTATTTTAAGCGTACCCCCATACCAGGCATAAAAAGTCCCAGCGAACTGCGGGCCTGGTATGAAGAGGCCATCCCCATGAAGCGAGGGTGTACCGAGGACGACGTACTGCGGGCGATTTATTACCTTATTGAGCAGGACTATGAAACCGGCCAAGCGATTCCGGTTACCGGTGGGACAGTAATGCTCCACTAGAGAGGAAGATTTATAGATGCGATCACCCAAAGAACTCGCTTTAGACGTGAAAATTATGGATACCCTCAAGGGCTTAAACCCTTCTGCACGGGCCTTAAGCATGGGCAGGGGTATTATTGAAGACCTGGAAATCCAGGGCATCCAGGAATACGCCAACACGGTTTCCATTAAACGTCTGGGCTTTAACGATCACGGGCCGGTACATATGCGGACCGTAGCCCTCAACAGTCTTATTATGCTGGGGCTCTTGCGGAATGCCTGCATTCAGACGAGCCTTGAACGGGAAGAATGCGGCCTTTTTGAAGACAGCCTCATCGCCCTGCTCCTTTCAGCCTTCCTGCACGATATCGGTATGTCCGTGGGCCGGCAGGACCATGAGCTGCACAGCGTGTACATGGCCTACCCGATTCTGGACCGCTTCTTGCGACAGGTATATGATGGCGATATGCAGAAGCGGGTTACGGTACGCTCCCTGGCGCTGGAATGTATCAGTGGGCACATGGGCAACCGGGTGATTCATTCCCTGGAAGCGGGGATCCTACTCATTGCCGACGGCTGTGATATGACCAAGGGCCGAGCGCGGATCCCTATGGCTCTTGCAGAGGCGCCCCGGGTAGGGGACATTCACAAGTATTCAGCCAATTCCATTGAAGAGGTCCGCATATCCCGGGGGATTGAGCAACCCATTCGCATCGATATTCTTATGTCCAGCGAAGTGGGGCTTTTTCAGGTAGAAGAAGTACTTCTGGGCAAAATCGCCTCCAGTACGGCCAAGCGCTACCTAGAATTATACGCCTTGGTCAACCAGGGCGAGCCGAAGCGCTATTTATGAGTTCAAAGGATGACGACTATGGCCTTTAAGCCTTATGTTCTGGAACCGGGAAAAGCCCTGCCCATAGGTTCCTCCCTGACTGGGGAGGGGGTAAATTTTTCCGTGTTTTCCCGGTATGCCGAAGCGGTTGCCTTGGTACTCTTTGAGTCTTCTAAGCCCGACAGTCCGTATCAGGAATTGCCCTTGAACGGCCGCATAAACCGCACCGGGGATATGTGGCACTGCCATATCCGGGGGCTTATGCCGGGGGCCCTCTACCTCTACCGGATGGATGGCCCCTATAACCCGGCCCAGGGGTTTCGATTTAACCGCCACAAGCTTTTGCTGGACCCCTATGCCAAGGCCTTGAGCAGTTTAGAGGGCTGGGACCCAAGCGCGAGCCTGGGCTATAACAGCGCGGACCCCGTGGGAGACCTTTCCTACTCCGAAGCCCCCAGTACGCCGCCACCGCCCCGCTGCGTGGTGGTGGACGACACCTTTGACTGGCAGGGGGACCGGCCCTTGAACTATCCCTTGCGGCACAGCGTACTCTACGAAACCCATATCCGGGGTCTTACCATGCATCCCTCTTCTGGGGTGGCGTATCCGGGGACCTACCGGGGGGTGATTGAGAAGATTCCGTTTTTCAAGGACCTGGGCGTTACGAGCCTTGAGTTTCTGCCCATTCAGGAATTCAATGAACACGAACTGACCCGTATAAATCCTCGCACTGGCGAGACCTTGCTCAACTATTGGGGCTATTCCACGATGGCTTTTTTCGCCCCCAAGGGTTCCTACGCATCGGACTCAAGCCCTGGGGGCCAGGTCCGAGAATTTAAGGAGATGGTCCGCCAGCTGCACAGGGCGGGACTGGAAGTTATCTTGGACATCGTGTTTAACCACACCGCCGAAGGGAACGAACGGGGCCCCACCTTCTCTTTCCGGGGCTTGGATAACCGGATTTATTACATTCTGGATGAAAATCTGCGGTACTATAAAAACTTTTCCGGCTGCGGTAACACGCTGAACTGCAACAACCCGGTAGTGCGGACCTTCATTCTGGACTGTCTGCGCTATTGGGTGATGGAGATGCACGTAGACGGCTTCCGGTTCGACCTGGGTTCCATTCTGGGACGGGATCAGCAGGGGCGGCTCATGGAAAATCCCCCCACCCTGGAACGGATCGCCGAGGACCCCGTGCTGCGGCATACCAAGATCATCGCCGAAGCCTGGGACGCCGGGGGGGCTTATCAAGTGGGCTGGTTTCCCGGCGGCCGCTGGGCGGAATGGAACGACCGCTACCTGGACGACGTACGTAAATACTGGCGAGGAGATCCAGGCGAAGCCGGGCATTTGGCCACCCGCCTTGCAGGCAGCTCGGACTTGTACCTGCGGGATGGACGCAAGCCTTTCCATTCCATCAACTTCATTACCAGCCATGATGGTTTCACCTTGAAAGACCTGGTGTCCTATGAGGCCAAGCATAACGAAGAAAACGGCGAGCATAACTGGGACGGCCATAACCTGAATTACAGCGCCAACTACGGCTTTGAAGGGCCTTCCACCAACTGGGCCATTGAAACGGTCCGGGAACGGCTTATGAAGAACTGCATCGCCACCTTGATGGTATCCTTGGGCACCCCTATGCTTCTCGGAGGGGATGAAATGGCCCGGACCCAAAAGGGCAACAACAACGCCTACTGCCAGGATAACGACATTTCCTGGTACAACTGGGCCTTGCTGGAGCAAAAGCCGGGGCTTTTCCGGTTTGTCAAGGAAATGATCGCCTTTCGGTTGCGCCACCCGGGGTTTATGCGCCCAGAATTTTACTCAGGCAAAGATGGCAGTTACAACGCCATTCCTGATATAAGCTGGTTCGATGAAACCGGGAAAACCCCGGAATGGGACGAGCTTACCGGGTGTCTCGCCCTGCGGATGGACGGCAGCAAAGCGGATATTCTCGCAGACCGGGATGACAATGATTTCTTTATCATGTTCAACGCCACTGAAAAGGAGGTGCTTTTTACGGTTTGCCCACCCCTGGAAGGCAAGCCCTGGGTCCGGGCTATTGACACGAGCCTCCCCTCCCCAGCGGACATTACCCTTCCAGGGGCGGAGACGCCCCTGGCCTGCCCCGACCAATACCTTGCTATGCCCCGCAGTATGGTGGTATTGATTTCCCGTGCCCTAAACCCATGACGGGCCGTGGGGATTAGGAAGTGAAGCGCCCCTTGCTCTCGCCCAATGATGGCGCTGAAGAGAGCGCTTGGGGCGCAGGGTTCTAAGGCTTTACCTATGGTTTGGGTTTGATATACGGTGTGTATCGCTATCAGGGTATTCAAGCTACTCTTCGCTAGGGCTAGTCTTGAACCCTGGGGGTCCTGGTATACTAAACCCTGCCTCTTGGGTTCTCCCTACAGAGGTTTAGTTGCTAAAGCATGAGGAAGGAGAAAAACTATGCAAAAGATTCCGGTGGGAGTTCTGGGAGCCACAGGTATGGTGGGGCAACAGTACCTTGCCCTCTTGGCCCAGCACCCCTGGTTTGAAGTACGCTATGTGGCGGCATCCCCGCGAAACGCTGGTAAGCTCTACCGGGATGCCATGACGGGCCGCTGGCAGCTCGCCACAGCCTGTGGACCGGAGGTGGGAGAGCTCCGGCTGGAGGACGCGAACCAGGTGGACGCGGCGCTGCGGGCCTCAAAGGAGGGGCGGCTAGGCTTTGTCTTTTCCGCCTTGGAAATGGAAAAAGAGGCGGTGCTCCAGCTGGAGGAAGCCTACGCAGCAGCGGGGATTCCGGTGATTTCCAATGCCTCCGCCCACCGGTGGACACCGGACGTGCCCATGCTGATTGCGGAAGTAAACCCCGGTCATACGGCCATCATCCCCATTCAACAAAAGGCCCGGGGCTGGAAGAGAGGCTTCATCGCGGTGAAGCCCAACTGCTCCATCCAAAGCTATATGACCCCCTTGTACGCCCTCCTTAAAGCGGGCTACGAGGTGAAGCGCCTTATTATTACCACCCTACAGGCGGTGTCTGGTGCGGGGTATCCGGGGGTCCCAAGCCTGGACAGCATCGACAATGTGGTGCCCTATATCGGCGGGGAAGAGGAGAAATCCGAGTTAGAGCCCTTGAAGATTCTGGGGCAGGTCCATAATGGTCGCATAGAACCGGCTGGGGAACCGAAAATTAGCGCCCACTGCAACCGAGTGCCCGTGGTGAATGGCCACACCGCCTGTGTTAGCCTAGAATTCGGGGTCAAGAAGCCCTCTATTGAGGAGGTGAAGGCCCTTTTTTCCAGTTTTTCTGGTGTGCCCCAGGAACTGGGCCTACCCATGGCGCCTGAACGGCCCATCATCATCCGAGAAGAGGCAAACCGGCCCCAGCCCCGTAAAGACCGGGATATGGACAAGGCTATGGCGGTTACTCTGGGCCGAATTCGGCCTTGCCCGGTTTTTGACCTGCGCTTCGTGGGGCTTTCCCACAACACCATCCGGGGCGCTGCCGGGGGAGGGGTGTTGAATGCGGAACTCCTTAAGGTCCAGGGGTATCTGGGATGAAGAAGGCTTTTCCCTTGTCCAAGACCCAGCTAGAAGACCTGGTTTGCCGCTATCCTACCCCGTTCTATCTCTATGACGAGGCGGGGATCCGCCAAAACGCCCAGGCCATCCTCAAAGCCTTTTCGATTTTTCCTGCCTTCAAGGAACATTACGCGGTGAAGGCCCTGCCTAACCCCTTTATCCTCAAAATCCTGGCGGAAGAGGGCTTTGGGGCGGACTGTTCCAGTCTCCCGGAACTGTTGTTGGCCGAGCAAGCGGGGATCCGGGGAGAGGATGTGATGTTTACCTCTAATGAGACCCCCATACAGGAATACCGCGCTGCCTTGGACCTGGGGGCGGTTATCAATCTGGACGATTTCACCCATATTGCTCTCCTAGAACAAAAGGCCCAGATCCCGCCGCTCATTTCCTGCCGGTATAATCCCGGCCCCCTCAAGGGGGGCAACGCCATCATCGGGAAGCCCGAAGAGGCCAAGTATGGTTTTACCCGGGAACAGCTCCTTTCGGCCTTCCCCTTGCTGCGGGATAAAGGGGCCCGGCGTTTTGCCCTGCATACCATGGTGGCGTCCAACGAGCTTAAGCCTGAGTACCATATTGAGACTGCGCGGATTCTCTTTGAGCTGGCCGTGGAATTGCGGGAAAAGACGGGGATCCGACTAGAATTCGTGAACCTCGGGGGAGGCGTCGGCATTCCCTATACCCTGGAACAGGAGCCGCTGGACTACGACTACCTTGCTGCGGGGGTCAGACAGGCCTACGACGAGATTATTCGCCCGGCGGGGCTCGATCCCTTGGGGATCCACACCGAATGGGCCCGGGTGGTAACCGGCCCCTACGGCTGGCTGGTGGCCCGGGCCATTCATCGCAAGCATATCTACCGAGAATACATAGGCCTGGACGCGTGTATGGCGGACCTTATGCGCCCGGCCCTGTACGGGGCCTATCACCACCTCACCATAGCGGGCAAGGAGGACGCTCCCTGTACGGAAACCTACGACGTGGTGGGGAGCCTCTGTGAGAACAACGATAAATTCGCGGTCCAGCGGAAGCTCCCGGTGATTGAGACTGGAGAATCCTCCGGGGACTTGGTGATCATCCATGACGCCG
>JAITJK010000047.1 GCA_031278935.1 Spirochaetaceae bacterium
TAAAACTCGTTCCCTGCTTGGCCGAACCGCCGCGATACCGGGAAGAGTATTTGGCTAGGATCCGGTGTACCAGGATATCCTTGTACCATTCCATCCCTTTATATTCATATTCCGCAATAATCGGGACGATCACCGGTTGGCCGCTATGCAGAGGGTCCACAGCGCGGCTTCCCGGCGCGGTCCACTTGTCTCCGGGTTTGACTTGGTGGGGTGGAAAGGAGGGGAAACCCCGAAGGGTAGGGAAGCCCTGGTCCTGGTCTATGGTGAGGGCACCATCGCTACGGATCCGGAAACTCACGGGGACCACTGCGTCTACCGGTTGAGCGCTTTGGCGCATATCCCGCAAGGTTTCCTCTAAGACAAAAAAATTACCTTGATAGAGGAGGCTCTGCCCTTGCGCCTCTCCCCGGGAAGCTGTCCGTCCACCATCCGCCGGGGGGCTCTCCGCTTGGGGAATGATAGAGGCCCGGACTTCATGGTATACATGGCCGATATATTTCCCGTTGTCATACCGGCGCCAATCAGAACGTTCCACCAGGGAATAAGGCCCGGCGTCACTCATAAGCAGCAGAGCCGGATCAGAGGGCTGCTGCGCCTGGGTATGGATGCAGGCGCCCAAGAAAACCAGGGCGATCCATACCGTATGGAATAGTAATCTCCGCATATCTTATACTATCGGAAATTTTATCCTGGGGGCTGCTCTTTTCTTGCTTAGCGTTGAGGTCTGACCCCAGTACAGGGCTGGTAGCGCGGCAGCATCCCCGTATGCCTCCAGGGTAGGCGATCCAGGAATGAAAAAAAGACATATTTCGACCCAGGCAGTGCAACTTTTTACCCCCTATAGAACTCAGGTTGTATATGAATCTTTTGTCTGGATAGAGAGGAGAACCTATGGCCAGAAAAGGAACGGTGGTCATTGACCGTGAAGTATGTAAAGGCTGTTTGCTGTGCGTCCATTTTTGTCCCATGAAGGTGCTGGAAGCGGCTACCAAGCCCAATGCAATGGGAAGTTATCCCTCAAAAGCTGTCCACCTGGAACACTGTACGGGGTGTGGTAATTGTTTTGAGGTATGTCCGGATATATGCATTACCGTGTATACTCTAGAGGATGGTGAAAAGGAATGAATCATGTGCAAGAATAATCAGGAAAAACTGCTCATGAAGGGCAATGACGCCATTGCGGAGGCCGCAGTCCGGGCAGGATGCGGTGCGTATTTCGGATACCCCATCACCCCCCAGAACGAACTCATCGCCCGTATGGCGGACCTTATGCTCCAACGAGGGCGTGTGTTTATTCAGGCGGAAAGCGAGGTGGCTGCAATTAATATGGTCTTCGGCGCGTCCGCCGCAGGGGCGCGGGCCATGACTAGCTCGTCTAGCCCCGGAATCAGCCTGAAACAGGAAGGCCTGTCCTATGCCGCAGGAGCGGATATCCCCTTGGTGGTGGTCAATGTTGCCCGAGGGGGACCGGGGCTCGGATCCATTGCCGCGAGCCAAAGCGATTATTTCCAGGCTACCCGGGGAGGTGGCCACGGGGATTACTATTCCCTGGTCCTGGCCCCGAAAAGTGTGCAGGAATGTGCGGAACTTACCTATCTGGCCTTTGACCTGGCCGACCAGTACCGTATGCCAGTCATGGTGCTCCTGGACGGTATCATCGGGCAAATGATGGAAGGAGTGGTCCTGCCGCGAGAGCGCTCCCTCTCCGAGCTTCCCCCACGAGATTGGACGGTGGGGAACAGGGGGAAAACAGGCCGGGAAAGCCGCCACCTAAGTTCCCTGGAACTGATTCCTGAAGAGATGGAAGCGCGAACCCGGGAGCGGTTTTCCCGGTATGAGACCATCAAGGCTACGGAAACCCGCTTTGAGGCCCTGGGATTCGATCAAGGCCCGGTGGATCTCGTTCTGGTGGCTTATGGCACTTCAGCGCGAGTATGCCTGGGGGCAAAACAGCAGGCCCACCGAGAGGGCCTTAAGGTCGGCCTTTTCAGGCCCATTACCCTGTGGCCCTTCCCCGGGGAAGCCCTGGCCCGGCACGTACTTCCGGGAACGCCGGTGCTTACCGTAGAGATGAGCCTAGGACAACTGGTGGAGGACGTTCAGCTTTCCCTGCTGGGTAAAGCGCCAGTAACGCTTCTGGGGCATTGCGGCGGGGTTGTCCCCACGGAAGAAGAGGTCTTTGCCCGGGCCAAGGGTATTATAGAGAAGAAGGAAAATCGGAGGCATCCATGAAACAAATCCATGGACATCCTGAGAGCCTTAAAGCTATATCGACGAAATACTGCGGCGGCTGCGGTCATGGGACCATACACCGGATCATCGCCGAGGTCGTGGATGAGCTGGCCCTCAAGGATAAGACGATCATCACCAATCCCGTAGGTTGCGCCATCTGGGCGGACCTGTATTTTGATGTTGATTCAGTCCAGCCCGCTCATGGGCGGACTCCGGCGGCGGCCACGGGGATCAAGCGGATTCTACCGGATCATCTGGTCATCTGCTACCAGGGAGATGGAGATATGGCCGCCATCGGCACTGCGGAGATGATCCATGCGGCGAATCGAGGAGAAGCCTTTACTACGATTTTCGTGAACAACGCCATCTATGGGATGACCGGTGGACAAATAGCCCCTACCACCTTGATAGGCCAGAAGGCCGCTACCGCCCCGGATGGCCGAGATCCCGCCGCAGGCATGGGCTATCCCATCCGGGTATCGGAACTCCTTGCCGGAC
>JAITJK010000163.1 GCA_031278935.1 Spirochaetaceae bacterium
CATATCCGCCTCGACTTGTATGGAAAGCTGTATCACCCCCACGCGATCCTTCCCCTGGTATTCCCGCACTTCCGGCACTTCTACACCGTGATACACCGCGTTCCGCACCAACTGTAGCAGCACTTCCTTCACCTGCCTGCGGGGGATCTCGTCCAGGGCGTCGGGATTCAACTGCCGCACCACCATCTGTACTTCTTTTCCCAAGTCATCCGCGACCCGGTGCACTACCCGGTTCAGGGATTCAATCAACACCTGGTCATACTGCTTCCTGCCGCTACTCACCTTGAAGGCCCGAATCTTGTCGATGGTGGCTTTGAACTTATCCCGTTCCCCCATCATTCCGGTCATATCACTTTCTAAACCCAGGACATCCTGCAGGGAGAGGGTATCCGGTTCATCCCGTAAATCCCGAATTTTCGATTCGATTGTATGCACCTTCTCGCTGAAATTGCTCAATCCCACAATGAGGGAGTTGGACTTTATGGCGTGAACCGATTGATACAGTTCTACTATGGTCTCCGCTGGGGGGCCTGGGTCTTTCAATAGCTTTCGGATCCGGGAAAACTCATATTCCAAGTCTTCCAAAAAGTCGCTGAATACCCGAGGGTCCACCTGAATAATCTCGAAAAGGGAGCGCATTTCCTCCTGCATTTTCTGCTCTTCCTCAGCCAGTTTGCGCTGTAACGCCGCTTCCACGGTTATATCCTGTAGGGTACCTAGGATGAGGGTCTTACGCTTCCCCTGGTTTACTGCAGTAAAGCCACAACTTAAGGTCTTTTCTACGTCGTCCTTGCCGCGATACTGAAAAATCTGCAAGGGGTTAATGTCGTCCAACATGGTCTGATCAAAAGAACGGTTAATCACCATGGCAAAGTAGTCTTTCACGGACTCAAGTTCCTTTTCCTTGAGGCAGCCTCCGGCAAGATCGACGAAATTTTTCCCTTTCAGATTTTCACAGGCGAGCATAGTTTCCAAAGACCGGGAATATTGGCCCTGGATGCTGTACGTTTTGTCCATGAGGAAAAACCCCACCTTTAGGTTGTCCTTCATGGCGTTGATTTCATCCCGCTCCCGTTGCAGTATCCGAGTAAGGCTGATGGACAGGGTTACCGCGAGCACAATGAGCAGGAGATTGACGGGAACCATATTGAAAAGGAGGCTAGTGGCTTCGGCGAACATAACCTGCTTAGGGATGGTGGAGACCAGAATCCAGTTTACTTCCGGTATAGACACGGAATAGATAAAGCGCTTGGTATCCAGGGCGGAAAAGGTACGCTCCCCTAAGACGGCGTCCTGGTAGGGTTCCAGGGTCAATTCCGTAAAGAAGTTCTTTTGTAAGACCGCGTCGGCTTCAGAATGGGTAATAAACCGGCCTTCCTGATTGAGGAAGAAGACCTCTTGTCCGGGGACAAAGGCGCTTTCCTTCAGTAATTCATCCAAGAAATTGATGGAGACATCCCCGGCAACCACCCCCAGGTCCTGGCCATCATCATCAAAGACGTTGAAGGACACCGAAGTGACAAGCTTTTGGGTTACCACATCCACATAAGGATCCGCATAGCCGGGCTTTCCGGGGTTTTTCTTGGCGGAGACAAACCAATTTCGCTTTGTATTGTCCCAACCCTGTGGGGGAACAAACCCGTTATCAAAAACTATATAGCCTCCCGGTGCGTCCCAGACCAGATTATTGGAGCAATACAAAAGCACTACATCCGTTTGGGTAGCGAGAAACCGCTGAAAGAACTGCTGAACCGCCTCTTGATCCACCTGGGGTTGGGCCATCAAGGGGGCTACCCCAATAGCCGTATGCTGGACCAGATCGGTCCAGCTCCGAAATTGAGCGATAACCCGATCGCGCAAATAGTTCAGGTGTTCCCGGGTGTTGTTTTCTAGTTGTTTATAGGATAGGGATCGAAAAGTTATAAAGAACACTACGGAGACTAACACCGCAATACTCACAATGACCGCTAAAGAAATCAGCGTAAATAACGCAGGGAATGAATACTTATTTTTCTGCATAACTCCTCCTTGACATAGGGTTTAACCCTATGTCTCCAATCCCCTGTACCCAAGAATAGCCCCCGGTCCTACTGCGTGTCTACCTGCTTTTGAATCGCTATGGACAATACAAAGGATTCACGACCCAATATGGTAAAGGGTATACATAACAGCTGGCTACGGCGGGTAGGCCATTTTACCAAATGTTCCATCCCCAAAATGATAACCGGTATGGATAAAATCATGTTGAAGGAGTCCTCCAGGCGCTGTTTGACTCTTCCTGCGATGATATTCAAGATTTCCCCTAGAGTATCCATCACGTCCTCGTCCAGGATAGGATGGGACGACCGGGTGATCATGTCCGTAAGCTGCAAGGCCACGGTCTGTTTCATGGAAATGGCGATGACCCCTTGAACTTGCCTGCCGCTTAAACTCATCAATGAAGAAATACCCCAGGTCTGGGGCACTTTTTTATCCGAGACATAGGGGGACATCACGGTAATATCCACTCCGATAAAATCCCTAAATACACGAGTACATTCCTCAACACAAGGTTGTATATACTGTTGCATAGTTTCCTTCCTTATTTTATACCCACTTCCTCATTAGGTCCGGCTCCCTGTGAAGCTCCTCAAGCGCGTATTTCGATGCCAAGACCTTCTTTTAGGGGGAAATGATTTTAAAAACCTTTTCTTTGAGATGCTTTTCCGTCAAGGGTTTCACGAGATAATCCGTTGCTCCGGCTTTCAGAGCTTCGATGACGCTATATCTCGCCCCTTCACTGGTTATCATGATGATGGGTAGCGTTTTGAACTTATCGATGGCCCGGACCTTTTTAAGAAACTCGATACCTGACATTTCTGGCATATTCCAATCCAGGAGTACGAGATTGACCGGCTGGCTTTGCAGGCGGAGCAACGCCTCCTTCCCGTTATTGGCTTCCAGATATTGGGCTGGAATCTTCAAGAGGCTGAAGCAATTTTTGACGACATTTCGCATAATCCGAGAATCATCCACAATTAGAATGGTCATAACGGTCCACCCTTTCAAAATTAAATTACTGTTAATTATAACAGAGCCTCTTTGAAATGTACAGCTCCACCGCCTACTGTGGAGGCAAATTCCCTCCCCGGCTGCGTGGCCGGAAGCTGGGCCTTACGGCGCTTGTCATTGCAGGGAGCGAAGCGACGCAGCAATCCAGACCGGCAAGCCCTTCACCGGATTGCTGCATTGGCAATGACAAGTACCCCACCAGCAGGGTTTACGTCCCTTAACCCTAACCACGCAGCCTCCACTACGCCTCCAGGGCGGTGGTTAGGGGACGCTCACCAGCAGGGTTTACGTCCCCTACCCCTAACTACGCAGCCCCCACTACGCCTCCAGGGCAGGTGGTTAGGGGCCGTAGAGATGGGTGAGTTGATGGAGTAGTTCCAAGGCATTTCCTTTACAAGCGCCGCAGCTGGTCCCTATCTTGGTGGCCTGCTGCAAGGCATCCCAGGTGCGAGCCCCCTGGTGAAAAGCCGCTTCCAGGTCCTTGTCGGTGATTCCCAGACAGTGACAGACTTCCGTGGCCGGTTCTTGTAAAAGCCCCACCCGGCCGGTCTGGGCAAGGTAGTCGTCGATGGCGCAGCGCAGGGCCTTGTCCCCAAGAACCGAACAGTGAATCTTGTAATCCGGAAGGCCCCCTAGCTTTTCTACCAGGTCTCCAGGCCGAATCCCATAGGCGTCTTTAATGTGCATACCCTTGATGGTCTCGGAAAGCATACTCGTGGAGGCAATAGCGCTGGCGCAGCCATAGGTTTTCCACCGCACGTCGGTAATCACATCATCCTCGATTTTAAGCAGCATCAGCATCTGATCGCCACATTTAATATTCCCCGTTTGCCCTCGGGCGTTGGCGGGAAAACTCGCTTCATCCCCTAACAGTACGTTCCGGGGACGGGTGAAATGATCCTTCACCGTATCTGAATATAACCAATCGGACATGGTCTTTTCCTCTCTATAACATATACTGGGGAAATACGTTCCCTATGGGTACCCCAGAAAGTAACGCACCTTTATGAGGCCATCCCCCCGGCGACGGAAGAAATGGTGGACATGGCACGTAGTCGCTCGATGATGGGCGGCAGGGTTTCAACAATATAGGCAATATCATCGGCGGTAATGCCCCAGCCTAAACTGAAGCGGATAGAACCGTGAGCCAGTTCCGGTCCCGCACCGATAGCCGTAAGCACATGGGACGGCTCAAGGCTGCCAGACGCGCAGGCCGAACCCGTGGAGGCTTCAATACCCACCAGGTCCATGGAAAGCAGGATAGATTCTCCCTCGGCCCCGGGAAAAGACACGTTTAGCGTATTGGGAAGCACCTCTTCAGGATGGCCGTTTATGGTGATATTCGGGATGCGAGCAAGAAGGCCGTCCCGAAACTGGGCGCGCAGGGTCGACAGTTCTCGACCGTAACGCTCAAGGGATGTTTTTGCCAGGACGGCGGCTTTTCCCAAGCCCAGGATACCGATATTGTTGTAGGTGCCCGCCCGGATACTGTCTTCCTGATGGCCGCCCCGGATCAGCGGGAAGAGTGGTACACCAGATCGAACGTATAAGGCCCCGACGCCCTTGGGTCCGTAGATTTTATGGGCCGACAAGGTGAGGTAATCCACCCCCAAGGCTTCCACGTCCACCGGTATCTTTCCCACCGCCTGCACCGCGTCGGTGTGCATAAAAGCCCCAGCGGCTTTTACCAGGGTGCTGATTTCCCGGATGTCCTGGACGGTCCCGATTTCATTGTTGGCCATCATCACCGACACCAAGAGAGTGCGCTCGTTTAGTGCTGTTTTCAAGGCGTCGAGGCGCACTTTACCGTAGGGGTCCACAGGAATAAAATGGACGGTAAAGCCCAGGGTTTGTAAAAAGGCCGCCATATTAAGGACACAGGGGTGTTCAATCGTGGTAGTGATGATTTCGTTCCTGCCCTGGACTTGAGCGCCGGTTCCTGAAGCGAGCTGCCGCATGGTTTGGAAAACCGTGTTGTTGGATTCGGATCCCCCAGAAGTAAAGATGATGGTCTTCGGAGAGGTTCCCAACAGATCCCCTACCGCCTGCCGGGCCTCTTCCACCCGGGCATGGGCTATTCTTCCTGAGCGGTGCATACTCGATGCATTGCCGTAGACCTCGAAATCCTGGATCATCGCGGCTTTGACCTCCTCGTGCAGAGGGGTAGTCGCATTATAATCGATATAAACCTGCCGTTCCGCCATAAATGCTCCTCTATCTCGTCCGTATTAAGAGTAGACCCCTGTCTGAGGGTATACTCCTTGCCTATATAGTCTACTAATTATGATTTTTTTAGTCAATTACCTCTGCCGGACCATTCATGACTTGAGGTACCTAAAAGGATGCCACGTCCCTTGCGCGGCATCCCTTTTTACGGATGAAACATTATCGCTGCACTATCGGCGACAGCGGCGTTGTTTCACGCTGGACATTTTTTTAACAACATCTGTAAAAAGGACTAGTAATATTATTAAAAAGATAGTATTATGTATACCGAGCGCTATGATCCCTACGGTTATGCTGTTTGGTTATAGACTACACTATGAAATCTAACAAGGAGTTTTAGTATGAAAAAAACACCGCCTCCGGGAGATGTATTACGGGATCTCTTGGACGAGTACCAACTCAACCCCACCCAATTGGCAGAAGACATTCAGATGAGTGTATCCGCTATCCGACAGATAGTCAGTAACAAGGCTAAGATAAGCCTGCATATCGCCAAGCGCTTGTCAAAATACTTCAATACCACTGTGGAGTACTGGGTTGACCTGCAGAATAAATTTGATATGCAGAAGATGGAGCAGGACACGGAGTTAGCGGACATTCTCAAGCAAATCCCCCGGGCGAAAAAACCCACGGCCAAAGTCGCTGCGGCGGGCAAAGCGCCGGCCAAACGAGGCGCGGGCAGGCCTCCGGCTTCGGAAAAAAAGGCCGCCGAGAAAAAGCCCCGCAAGCCCCGGGCAAAAAAAGTAAAGGATGTGGATCCGCAAGAAAACGATTCCTGGGATTAAGGACCCGAAGGCTACAGGCACAAAGACTTCTCATGAAGTACCGGTTTATGCCAAGGCGTATAAATCGGTGCTTCTGTGTTAAGTACACTGGTTACCTATGATACACCCCATAAAAGCAATGTTCCGCGGCCTTTCCGGCACGGCGATTAAAGTTCTGGTCCTGGCCCTTATGGTCACGGACCATATACACCAAATATTCTATACCT
>JAITJK010000166.1 GCA_031278935.1 Spirochaetaceae bacterium
GCCATCCGGGATCCTCTTTCTGGGCGGGCCTATGTGTATCAGGCCATGCGCCTCTCCGGGGGCGGGGATCCCCGGGTTCCGCTCTCGGATACTCTGCCGGGGAAGCTCCCCCAGCTCAAGATCGCCCGGGAAGCCGCAGAGGGCTACGCCTCCTATGGGAACCAGATCGGCATTGCCACGGGCCAGGTGGCGGAGTGGTATCATCCGGGATTTCTCGCCAAGCGTCTTGAATTGGGCGCCGTGATTGGGGCGGCGCCCGCGTCCTGGGTGCGTCGGGAGGACCCGAAAACAGGGGATGTGGTACTCCTTCTGGGGGGTAAAACCGGCAGGGATGGCATCGGCGGGGCTACCGGTTCCTCTAAGACCCATACCGGGGAGTCGGTGGCCGCCTCAGGAGCGGAAGTGCAGAAAGGCAACGCCCTGGAAGAACGCAAGCTCCAGCGTTTGTTCCGCCGGCCTGAGGCAACCCGGCTCATCAAGCGGTGCAATGATTTTGGTGCCGGTGGGGTGGCCGTGGCAGTGGGGGAATTGGCCCCTGGCCTCCTAATCGACTTGGATCAGATTCCTAAGAAATATTCAGGTCTTGATGGTATAGAATTAGCCATTTCCGAATCCCAGGAACGCATGGCCGTGGTCCTCGCGGTGGAAGATGTGGCGGACTTCATCCGCTACGCCCAAGAGGAGAACCTGGAAGCCAAGGTCATTGCCCGGGTGCTTGCGGGGGAGGGAGAGGCCCTGCCCGAAGGAGAGCCAGGTCCAAGGTTGGTTATGCGCTGGCGGGGAAACACTATCGTAGACCTGAAGCGTTCCTTTCTGGATTCAGGTGGCGCTCTGCGCTCGGCCAAGGCGCGCCTTCCCGGTTCCCCGGTCCCTTCCCAGCGGGCAGACCAGGCGCCCACCGCGAAGGGGCTCTTGGAAAGGTTACTTAAGGAACTTGGCTCTCTGCGCTCCTGTAGCAGACGGGGCCTCAAGGAACGGTTTGACGGTTCCGTTGGCAGCGCTTCGGTCCTCTTCCCCTGGGGCGGCGCGGAACAGGGGACCCCTGAATGTGGGATGGCCAGCCTCCTCCCCTCCTTAGCGGGGCAGAGCCGTACCGCAAGCCTTATGAGCTTCGGCTACGACCCGGACTTAAGCAGTCGGGACCCCTATGCCGGCGCGAAGGGAGCGATCCGGGAAGCCCTGGCCAAAATCGCCTGCCTGGGGGGAGACCCTTGGAAGAGCCGGCTGTCCCTACAAGAATACTTTGAACGCCCAGAAGACCCCGGATCCTGGGGAAAGCCTGCGGCGGCCCTCCTAGGGGCCCTGGAAGCCCAACTGGTCCTACTGGTTCCCGCCATTGGAGGCAAGGATTCCATGTCCGGCACTTATGAGGATGCTGCCCGGGGGATACATCTCACCGTGCCTCCAACTATGGTGGCCTTTGCGGTGGGTACGACCCCGGCAACGAAGGTTTGTTCCGGTGCGTTAAGCGGCGAACCGGGAAATTCCCTAGTGCTTTTGTACCAGGATGCGGATCAGGATGAATGGGAGGTTTTTAAGGCCAATATGGAGACCCTTATGGCATTGCACCGCAGGGGCCTTGTACGGGCGGCGTATC
Organism: Spirochaetaceae bacterium; assembly: GCA_031278935.1. Classification (GTDB taxonomy): domain Bacteria; phylum Spirochaetota; class Spirochaetia; order Treponematales; family Breznakiellaceae; genus JAIRLU01. The sequence goes on from JAITJK010000166.1 coordinate 1,598, forward strand.
CTGTCGGTGCGGGAGGGGTGGCTGCAACCCTTTCGGTCATGGCTTTCGGCAATACCGTGGGACTTGAAGCAGAAGGGGCGGCCTTTGCGCCAGCGGACCATCCGGGGTATCAGGGTTCGGTGCTAGTCGAGGTCTCCGGAGACGCCGCGGCTACCCTTACGGAGGTATGGGGCCAAGCCGGGGCTGCGGTGCGGGTGGCGAAGACCGCTACAGCGTCGGAATTGCGGATTCGTTTGGCTCTAGAATCCCAGGGGCTTCCCCTTGGGGCGTTGCGGGAGGCCTATGAAGCCCCTTTGCGGGGCGTATATCCCCAGATCGCCCAGGGGAAGATCGCGGTGGAAGCGCCCTTTCCTTTTGCACCACGGGAGCACCGGATCCCCGCAGCGCCTCGGCGAGGGCCGACGCTCCCCAAAGGCGTTCATCCTCAGGTGGTGTTGCCGGTATTTCCCGGAACCAACGGCGAATGGGATATGCAGCAGGCCTTTAACCGGGCCGGGGGGGATACGCAACTAGTCCTCTTCAGAAACCAAACCCCTGAAAGCATTCAATCGTCTATTCAGGAATTGGCTTCGGCCATAGAAAAGGCTCAGATTCTGGCTCTTTCCGGAGGGTTTAGTGCCGCTGATGAGCCTGAGGGGTCTGGGAAGTTCATCGCCAATGTGTTACGTTCCCCGCCCATTAGAGACGCGGTATGCCGGCTTTTAGGGAAGCAGGATGGCCTCATACTAGGAATCTGTAACGGCTTTCAAGCCTTGATCAAACTGGGCCTGGTTCCCTACGGGACGTACCGTGGGGGAGACGCCGGTATACCCACTTTGACCTTCAACCGGATTGGCCGTCATGTTTCCCGGATGGTTCGCACCAAGGTGATGGACAACCGTTCTCCCTGGCTTGCCCTGGAAGCGGCGGGGACCATTCACGTGATCCCCGTGAGTCACGGGGAAGGGCGGCTGGTCATCAAGGCGGAGCAGGGCAGGGCTTTGTTCGAGGCGGGACAGGTGCCCTTTTGTTATGTGAATGCTGCAGGGGACCCTACTGGCGCGGAACCGGATAATCCTAACGGTTCTGATTTTGCCATTGAGGGGCTTACCAGTCCGGACGGACGGATCCTGGGAAAAATGGGTCATTCCGAGCGTACCGGTCCCTTGCTATACCGCAACATTCCGGGGAACCAGGAACAGCGTATTTTTGAGGCCGGGGTTGGGTATTTTCTCTAACAGACCGCCAGTCGCCCCCCTCTCCCGCCAATTGCAGGCGCCTACCCTGGGGGGCTATCCATCATTACGAGGAGTCAAGGGACGACGCAATCCAGATAAATCACGCCCTCCCCGGATCACTTCGTTGCCCTCGCTATGATGGGTAGCCTTCCTTCTTGGGCTGAGAGCCTCGGGGTCTGACCCCTTTGGCATCGAAGGTATATTACCTGAAGGGGCCCCTTAATTAAAGAAAAATTAGTATCTGCCGAAGAGCCCTCGGCCTTTACCGAACTTGAGCCATTTGTTGTTATTCCGTTTGGCTCCGTCTTCCAGATTTTTAAAAATAAAGGCGGCGAATTCCGCAGTATTACAGGATTGAGGGGCGGAAAATCCCAGGATACGAAAGGGTTCCTCCAAAGAAGACTGCAAAAGACTCTGAGTAAAGGCCCGAAAGGACTCCACTGCGGAAAGTCCCATGATATCCGGGGGTTCCTCTTTTCCGCCTGAGTCTAGCTCGGAGAGTACCAGGGCCAGGGTGCCAGTTTTTTTGAGCCGAAAGAGGGCGCTTAATTCCTTGACCAAGAAAAACCAGCCCTTGATATGATCATTTACCATGATTTCGATTTCCGGAGCGGTTAAAGCGCCCGGGGGTTTGCGTACCGTCGGGGGTACGCAAATCAGGATTGCCTCATTGATATGTTCCAGGCGGTTTTCTGCGGCCAAAATCAGGGTACGGGCCGAGACCGGACTGCCGGGGTTCCAATGGAGGGAGATCAGGGGGGCTGCTGTAGGAAGGGGCTTAGAATCGGGATTCACCAGCCGGTTAGGAATAAAGGCGGCGGTGAAGTACTCAACCCGTTTAGACGCCTCCACCGCCACGGCAGCGGATAAGGCCGATTCATTTCCTGCTAGTAAGATACCCCTGGTCATACCTCAAGTGTAGCAATCTCCGCCCTTTCACGCAACGCCTGCCAAGGGGCCACTCGCCGTGGATGCCCGCCGCGGGTTTAAAGCTCCGGGCTGGCCATGGTAGTTACTTCCTACGCTGAGAATTTTGAGTCATTGCCACTTAGCCCACCACAGGTGCGAAATAATCTAGAGGAGTATCCCAATGGATTGCTTCGCTTCACTCACCATGATGGTATGTAAAGACACTCCACAAGAAGTAGGAACAAAGGGACATACGCCTATATCTCTAACCATACGGCTCCCCTACGCCTCCAGGGCAGGCGGCGGCAGATGGGTGAGGCCCAGGTAATAGGTTTCAAAAGAGGTGCTACGGCAGGCGCCGGGTTTAAAACTTCTCCCGGTTTTGAATCGGTTTCGGATACCCTGGAGTAGTCTGGGGGTATCACCTCCTTGGAACACTTTTACCACGAAATTACCCCCCGTAAGCAGACCCTGGTCCGCGTATTCTAAGGCGGCTTCGGCCAAGACCAGGGAGCGCAGGGCATCTATCCCCGGGTTTCCGGTGGTGCCTGGCGCGGCGTCACAAAGCACCAGGTTGAATGGGCCCTGGGCCAGGACCGCTTCTTGGATTTCTCTACGAGTCAAGTCTCCTTGTAGAAAAGTACAACGTTCCTCATCAAAACAAGCGCCTTGGGCATGGGAGGAAAGGGGGGCGAGGTCCACCCCGAGGACGAAAATACCCGGGCCTCCGCGCCGAAGGGCATACAAACTCCAGCTTCCCGGCGCGGCCCCCAAATCCAGGACCTTAAAGCGCCGGGATTGCTCCGGGCCTTTGGCGAAACCGGCGAAAAGGCCGAACTTTTTATCCATTTCTTGCAGCTTATACACCGAGCGGGCGGGAAAGCCTTCTTTTTTCGCTTTTACGGACCAGTAATCCGGTTTGTTATATAAGGACAAGGAACACACCTACCCGATCAAGAATACCAAGGCTCGTCCCGCACCTACTTTCGTGTCCACCTCACAAGCAAACGGCATACGTCCAGGATAGCCTTGTTGCCATTCTGTTCACCTTTCACGCTCTTGTAAAGGGCTGTCTCGATGAGGTAGGTGGGCGGAGATGTTTTCCCAATAAGGGTATCCGGACAGGAATTCGGACGAATTTACGCCGCTTATCCGGGTGCGGGGACGCGGGGGAACGGAAATAGGGGCGAAAAAAAGGGGTAGGGCGCTGCTTCCTTACTATAGGGTCTGACCCTTGTCCCCCCTGTCCCCGCACCCACATCCTCCACAGGCGGCGCCCCGGCGAGTATCCATGAGGCGTACCGGTCGCCCCAGATATGTCCTGAGCGTCCACAGGCGTGGTTGTAGCGCTGGGCGAACACCTGTTTTAGCCATTTCATAATAGCCGGAAGTTCTCGCCCATCAGCTGGCTTGATATAAAACCTGAGCCCATCATCTGCAAGCTGCAAGCTCCGAATCTGGAACACAAAGCGTTGTTTCGTTTCGCGGAAGACTTGGGTAAACAGCGCCAGGGCCCTGGGGTGGCGGAAGAGGGGTTCCCGGTTATTGATGCGGGTGTGGATTCCGTACCATATCCCGCGTTGGAGCACACGTAAGGGTCTCATAGCATATATACGGGTCGAAGAGACGGTTTTACTTTAATGGATGGTTAGATTTGGGATAAAAAAAGTGAGCTCCAAGGAACGAAAAAAGTCCGCGAATAACGTCATGGCAAGCAAAACAAAGCAATCCCGTGAAAGGGCATAAAAAACCGGCCTTACGAGAAGGCCGGCCTTGAGGGAATCAACGGGGCTTAGAAGCTCCAGATGAAGTCGATCTGTACGGTATTGTAGATACGGGAATCCGGCTTCTCCGGAAGGACGCCATCCTGATCGCCGCGCTGTAGCATGTTAAACTTATACCAGCCGTTGATGGAGGCATTCTCCCCCAACTTGTAGCTGACCTTAGGCTGCACTGCAATGTCGTAGTCCACTATACCGGTCATCCAGAAACCCACCGGGATATTCAGTCCCACGGTCCATTTTTCAGTCAAGGCATAGTTCACGAAGGGCTTAAAGGTAAGCCTAGGACCAACCGATTCATCGCCTGTTTTACCAACTACAACAAACTTGTTCTTTTCAGCGAAGAGGAATTGGTGCATAACCAAGCCAAATTCAAGGGGGGCCATGGCATACTTGACGGTTTCGTTGATCCATATCCAACCATAGTCGCTAAAAGCGCCCAGATTGTTGAACCGAGCTTCGATATTCGCAGTGAGGTTCTCAATGGCAAGGAGTCCAAAGCCAATATAGGCGCCCATGCCTTGGTTAGCGTCCTCTCCCACAGAATTCCTCGTTGAGTGACTATACCACTCGCCAGTGTCCAGGCCATCGGCCTTACCGTCAATGCGTAAACCCCCGGCTACGAAGAAGGCATCGCTCTCAAACTTGGCGCCAAAAGCGGTCTCCAAGAGGAATTCCCCGGCAAGAATATAATCACCATACGACCAATAAGGGTTATCCTTGTCACCGTCTTCGAATTTTGAATCTACTACTACCCGGTGATCACTACCCTCCTCGCCATTGTCCACAGCCGTAAGTATGTCGTCGTTATTCGGGCCGTTCAGGAAGAACCCCACATTCAGGCCATCAATGGGTTTCACCTCAAAGCGCAACCCGTAACCGGTGCTGTAGTGGAACCCCTCGTCTCCGTCGCTACTCCATGCAGAGTCGTCAATTCTGCCGACTTTTATGTTGAGCACTTCGTTAAGGAAATCTGCCCATACATAAGCCTGATTAACCTCTACTTGAGGCCCGCTGATAACTTTGTCAGTACGAAGCCGAAAAATGACCCCATAATTGTCCTTGGTAAAAGCGCCGTTCAGATCCAGCCGGGTCTCTGCACCCGCATCATCGTTGTACATCCGAATAGAAGGATCGTATAGGTCATGCTTCTTTCCATCCGCCGCCTTCTCTTGCGCACTGTCAGTCTTGAACTGAACGCCGGTCTTCAGTTCACCGCTGAATTTCAACCCCTGCTCGGCTTCTTCCTGAGCAAAGGCCCCGGCGCTTAAGGCCAGGATTAAAAACACCCAGAGCTTTCTTCATTATTTTAATGAAACCTCCTCAATACTTTCCAAAGAGAGCAGTCAACGACCACGCTATCCCTTTGAATTATATAAAAACACCCTGTTCCTGAACCTTTTGCCCCGGAACCCGCTGTTTCTATCTCGACATCTTTTATATAAATAATCAGTTTTGAGTTTTAAGTCAATATGCTTATCGGTAATTTGGAAGAGGAAGCTAACTTTTATACCCCAAGTCCTGCGCCTCCGGGGGCCGGAGCCAGGAGGCTAAAGAACTTCCGATAAGGCATGGAGCTGCTCTTGGTATAGCCGCTCCAGTTCCTCGGTAGACTTACCACTCTGGATGGCTTCCAAAATTTGTCTCATGCCCAGGACTTTTCCCCGGGCTTCGCCTCGGGCCTCACCTCGGGCTTCACTCTCGGCCACAAAATCCTCTGCTACCCCCAATTTGGTAAGCAGTTCCTTCAAACTATTCTTGTCCATCTCTTTCAATACCTCCCAATTCGCGTGTGCTATTATGTGCGAGAAGTTACCCTTATGCTCCGGATCGCAGTTCTCAAGCGTATCTCCCATCCTGAGGAGCTGCTCTTCCGTCAAATCTCCCCGCAGGTCTTTAAGACACAAAACTTCACCCTCATCCAGCCTCCCAATCTCAATAATCTGGATCCCCAAGGGCTCCCCACCCTTTATCCGGTATATCCCCCCGGCGGTTTCCTCTATCCCCCACCCCAAAACCTCCCGTATATGCTTGAGCGCCTTCCGTGGATGGCTGCTCACCACCACACTCAGGCTGATTTCTGGCAAGTTATGCCGCTCAAGCGCCCCATACAGATAACAGTACCCCAGGCATTTATACAAATCCTCCACCGACAGGTAATCCTCGGGGCTTTTGTATTCCAGAATGTTCACGGCTCGGAAAATCCGAGCGATCTCCTTCGGTATAGCGGCATCCGCTTTCTTTTTAATAACCATATCAATACGCAAAGGTTTCGTATTGAGGCTTACCTCTCCCTGAAACTCCAGCGCGGTCTTATATGCCTCGAACTCCAGATGCAGGGCGCTCAAGAACCCCTGATGCCACTCAACGGGCTTTCCTTCCTTCATGGTTCCTCTCCAATCATGCCTCCGCACTCCTTATGGGCATCTATACACTTCTTTACTACTCTACACCTTAGAAATAACCTGTCAAGATTTTCCACCCTTACACCCAGAGTTCCTGCGTATACTCAGCGGTCCGATTAAAGCAAAATCGCATCTCCGGGCCATAGTATATTCCATGAGACCATTGCGCTTACTCCAGCATGGGGTGTGGTATGCAATTCATACCCGCATCAATAACCGCGAACCCTTGTTCCGTCATCACAAGGCTTTGACCCTGTTTGCCCGGGTCTTTAAGGAGACGAAAAAGCG
>JAITJK010000191.1 GCA_031278935.1 Spirochaetaceae bacterium
ACCCCTACGCCCGGGGGTTCGACCGGCTGCAAGTGCGGATGGCGGAACTAGTCGATGGAGTGCAGGTGGATTGTTGTTTGGAAAATGATGATCTCATGGTTCGTTTCCCGGAAATGGCCTTGCATAAGGTACGCTTTGAGGGGCGTTACCGCCTTGCGATCCGGGATACGCCGGGCGCGGATTCTGAGCGATGCCGCTTGGATCAGCAATCCGACGTGCGCTATGCCTTGGTCAATCCCGATACGGAAGATGTCCTGGCGGTGATGCTTTTCAAATCCCCGGATAGAATCATCCGGGACTTGAAGCTGGATACCCCGGTGTATTTCCAGTTGATCGAGGTAGCGGAAGGTTGAGCCCTAGACCGCCGGGGCCGGCAAGGAATGTTCCCGCCGCTTGGGGGTAGAGGTTTATAGAGAGGTAGCATACACGGTGTTTTCTATTATGCTCATCGGGCTCGGCCTTGCTATGGATGCTTTTGCCGTTTCGGTAAGTTCTGGCATCTCCATACCAGGCCTAAGACTTTTTTATATGATTCGTGCCGCCTTATGTTTCGGCGTATTTCAGTTTTTCATGCCTATAGTCGGCTGGCTTTTGGGGAAGACCTTGGTAGAGTATATCGCGGCCTACGATCACTGGGTGGCCTTCGGTATTTTGGGCTTTCTTGGGGGGAAGATGCTGAAGGACGTATTTTTCGCGCCGCATACCGAGACTGAGGGCGAAGCGGAGGTTTCCCCCAAGACGGATATTCGAGGAATGGGAACCTTGCTCACTCTGGCGGTGGCTACCAGCATTGATGCATTGGCGGTGGGTATTTCTTTCAGCGTGCTGAGCCGGGATATACTCCGGCCTGCGGCCCTGATCGGACTTATTACGGCGGGGGTATGTCTTGCGGGGTTCGAGTTTGGCCGGCGCATCGGCGGGGCCTGCAAGCGGCGGGCCCAGATGCTGGGGGGCTTCATCCTCATCGGCATTGGCTGCAAGATTCTTATTGAGCATCTTTGGCTTGCCCCCAGCGGGGGTTGAAAATCACCGCCAAGGCTTGACATTTTTTTTGTTTTTCACTACTGTATGTATAAGCGGGCCGTTAGCTCAGTAGGTAGAGCATCGCCCTTTTAAGGCGGTGGTCGGAGGTTCGAATCCTGCACGGCTCAAGAGTATTGCGTATCTGGAGGGCGGGTATCCGCCCCGGATAGTACCGTCAACAGGAAAAGCATGATTAGACCTAGTCAGCCAAGAGGGGTTTTAATGCATATCTTCAGTTTCCTAAATATTCGTTCTACAAAGCCTCGTTTTTTATAAGCCTTTTGGTCATAATCTATTGGTTTCTTCCGGTTAAACCGTGTTTCGCTTAAGGGATACAAAGGCTTGTTTCTTTGATCAGATTTTCTCTCCGGTCTTTATTTTAACTTTTTCTAACCATGTCTAGGCAATGCGAATACTTGACGTTTATTTCGTCTTAGGGCATACTTAGGAGAATTTCCTGCCCCCTGGGGATGAAAGCTCTGGGTTTACAGGATCTATCTTACATAAAGGAGACGCTGAAGTGCCTTGCGGAAGAAAACGCAAACTGCGAAAAATTGCCACCCATAAACGTAAAAAGAAGCTCAGAAGGAATCGACATAAAAATAAATAACCTTCTTTGCTTGAGCGCCCCGGGGAGAGGGCAATCTCATGATTGGGAAGGGGCTCCAGGGGATTTTTCCTGATAAATACCGTCCTGAGGGATATAGTAAAGTATATGAGTGAAGCTGAATCCTTGTTAGCCCGTATTTATGAGCCTGGGGACCTTAAAACCCTTTCCCTCCCGGAGCTGCACCAGTTGGCGGCTGAAATCCGTGAAACCATTGTGGCCACGGTGAGTAAGCAGGGGGGTCATTTGGCCTCGAACCTGGGTGTGGTAGAACTCACTATCGCGCTGCATCGGGTCTTTCATTCCCCTCGGGATAAGATCATCTGGGATGTGGGCCATCAATGTTATACCCATAAACTGCTTACTGGCAGGTATGAAGAATTTCCCTCCCTCCGTCAATCCGGGGGGATCGCGGGGTTCCCCAAACGGACCGAAAGCCCCCATGATGCCTTTGATACCGGCCATGCTTCCACCTCCATCTCCGCAGCCTTGGGGATCCTCGCCGGGGAGTGGGTCCAAGGTTCCAGAAACCGGGTGGTGGCGGTTATCGGGGACGGGGCCTTAACCGGCGGGTTGGCCTATGAAGCCCTTTCCCATGCGGGGCAGTTGCGCTTGCCCTTAGTGGTTATCCTCAACGACAACAAAATGTCCATAAGCCCCAATGTGGGTGGGCTTTCCAAGTATTTAAGCCGTCTTTCTATGAAGGCCCGGTATCAGCAGTTCCGTCGGAACTTTGACGCCATGGCCAAGCGTCTGCCTGTGGTGGGAGACGCCTTTTTCGAGATGGTGGTCCGCCTTAAACGGGCGGTAAAGGCGGTCTTTTATACGGATAATTTCTTTGTGGACCTAGGCTTTGAGTACGTGGGGCCTATTGACGGGCATCATATCCAGCAACTGGAACGGGTGTTGCAGGATGTTCGTACTTTGGGTCAGCCTGTAGTAGTCCATGTGATTACCCGCAAGGGTAAAGGCTATTCCTTCGCGGAAAAAGACCCTGGCAGCTACCACGGGGTTTCCTCTTTCTCCATTACCGGCGGCCTGGTGGCCAAAGAGACAGTCCAAGAAGACCCAAGTTCGCGGGAAGCCGCCCTCTCGCCGGTCAAGCGGGGGGTGGTAAACATCCGTCCGGACCTATGGGGCAACGGTTCGTTTACTGACGCCTTTAACCGGGCCATGCTGGACGCTGGAGGTCGGGATACCCGGGTCATCGCCATTACCGCAGCCATGGAAAAGGGCACCGGTCTTTCTCCCTTCAAAGGGGCCTTTCCAACCCGTTTTTTTGACGTGGGTATCGCGGAGGAACACGCGGTTACCTTTGCCGCAGGCTTGGCCACTCAGGGTATGAAGCCTGTGGTGGCGGTGTATTCCACCTTTATCCAGCGGGCCATGGATCAAGTGATTCACGACGTAGCATTGCAAAAGTTGCCGGTGTTGTTTGCCCTGGACCGGGCGGGTTTCGTGAGCGACGATGGCGAAACCCATCAGGGGCTCTTTGACATCGCTTTGTTCCGCCCCATTCCGAATCTGACTATCCTTGCTCCCGCTAGTGGCCTAGAACTCAAGCGGATGCTGGATTGGTCTCTGGCCGCCGTGGACCCTGCTATGATCCGGTATCCCAAAGCCCCGTGCCCCCATGAGATACACGCCTTTTCCCAGCCTTTAGAGCGGGGCAAGGGGGTATTCATCCGGGAATGGGGTTCCCTGGCCTGTCTTGCCTTTACCGGCAGCCTGTATCCTCAGGTGTGGGATGCAGCGGACCGGCTTTTAGCGGTCAACATTGCGGTAGACCTCTATAACCTGCGCTTCCTTAAGCCGGTACATGAAGATTACCTGGTGGAGGTTATGAACCGGTATGAGCTCATGGTGTTTATCGAAGAAGGTATCCTGGAAGGCGGGTTTGGGGAATACGCTGCGGAACTGGCCTCCCGACGGCAGTGTACCGCCCAGATCCGAGTGCTGGGGATTCAGGGCAACTTTGGGGCCCAGGGTAAGCGGGAGGAACTGTTGCATATAAACGGTCTTGACGGGGAGGGCATTGCCGCATCGGTCTTAGGCTTTTATGGGGAAAACCGAATTTATCACCTGCCACCCGCCAGTGGGTTTAAGGCTCCTATCTGGCCGCATGGTTAGATGGCGGGTCGCCCTCACCACCTGCCTCTCGCCAGGGGTATGGGTCGTGGTGATATAGAGTCGGGGGTGCTTCACTTCGGGTTCGCGTAGGGGGAGTGCCCGGTGTGGTAAGGCAACAGTCGTGCCACTTGCTGCGGAGGCCTATTGGGGCGTAGGCTTAGGAGGCGTTGTGAGTATCCGTCATCGCGAGTGAAGCGAAGAAACTTCGTAGACCCTCGCGCTGTTTCGTACTACAGTAAGACCATACTAAGCGCAGAGGTGGAGAGGATGATAGACAATAGCGGCCGGGACAAGGGTAAGGCCATTGGGGACCTCAGGTCCGCCATTGAGCATCGGGCGACCTGGATGTATTTGCTCATTGAAGAGGCCCGAAAAGAAGGCGTGGGGACGGATTTTGCCCGAAGGGCCATCAGGTCCTGCGGCTGTTTGCACGGGAATACCAAGTTTACTCCCACGGAGGACCTGCTTGCCTTTGCTAGGGAATTTGCCAACCCCTTGGTGGTGGACATTTTTGAGATGACCCTACAGGCGACCGCGGAGGAACTGGCGATTGATTTTCACTATTGTCCCCTAGTGACGGCCTGGCAAAAGCTCACCGCCGATGAACAGAAGATTGCCGAGCTCTGCGACATTGCCATGGATGGGGATCGAGGGATCGCGAGCTGTTTTCCGGCCTTCACCTTTTCCCTCGATAAGACCATTGCCCAGGGGCACGGGGTCTGTGAAATCCGGTTTCAAAAAAAATAAAAAAAACGGCCCTGACAGAGCGCCATAGTTCCGCACTCCATCAGGGCTTCCCCGCAGCACCCCGCACCGGGGAGCGCAGGGTTTAGGCGTTAAGCCGCTTCTCGATGGCGTCTAACTCCGCGTAGAGTTCTTTGGGCAACTTGTCTCCGAACTTGGGGTAGTGGTTTTTGCGCACGTCCGCAATCTCCGCTTTCCAGCCCTCAATATCGACCTTTAAGAGTTCCTGCATATCCCCCTGGCTGACCCCCTGTGGCGGGGTAATGGCGTCCAAGGTGGGGAGGAATCCAATGGGAGTCTCCTGGGCCTTGCCCTTGCCGGAACAGCGGTCGAAGATCCAGGCCAAGACTCGGGAATTTTCGCCGTAGCCGGGCCAGATAAACTTACCCTCATCGTTTTTGCGGAACCAATTGACAAAGAAAATCTTGGGCAGTTTGCTTTCATCATGACTTTGTCCGAGCTTAATCCAATGCTTGAAGTAGTCCCCCATGTGATACCCGCAGAAGGGCAGCATGGCAAAGGGGTCCCGCCGAACCTGGCCCACCTGGTCGGAAATAACTGCGGCGGTAACCTCAGAGCCCACGATAGAACCCATGAACACCCCATGAATCCAGCTCCGCGCCTGATTCACCAGGGGAATCGTCTTAGGACGGCGTCCTCCAAAGAGGAAAGCGCTGATAGGCACCCCTGCAGGGTCTTCCCATTCCTTGGCAATACAGGGACATTGCCTCGCCGGAGCGGTGAACCGGGCATTGGGATGGGCGATCTCTTCACCCTTAGGGCTTTTGTCCGTCTTGGGAGCGGGTCGCTTGTTGCCCTTCCAGTCCAGGATTTCCTTACCCGGAGCGCCATGGCCGATGAGTTCCCACCAGACATCCCCGTCTTCGGTAAGGCCGCAGTTGGTGAAAATAGAATTCTTCTTACAAGATTCCATGGCATTGAGGTTGGATTCATTGTTCGTTCCCGGAGCCACCCCAAAGAACCCCGCTTCCGGGTTAATAGCGTAGAGTCGGCCGTCTTTACCAAATTTCATCCAGGCAATATCATCCCCCACGGTTTCCACTTTCCAGCCCGGCAGGGTAGGAATGAGCATGGCCAGGTTGGTTTTACCACAGGCCGAGGGGAACGCGCCGGTAATGTACTTCACATCCCCTTCGGGGTTGGTGATCTTCAGGATGAGCATGTGTTCCGCCAACCAGCCTTCATCCCGGGCGAGGACACTGGCGATCCGCAGGGCGAGGCACTTTTTCCCCAAGAGGGCGTTGCCGCCGTACCCGGAACCGTAGGACCATATCTCCCGGGTCTCAGGGAAGTGGGAAATGTACTTCTTATCCAAGGGCGCGCAGGGCCACAGGCCCGCGTCTTTTTCTCCCGGACCTAAAGGTTTCCCTACAGAATGGAAACAAGGGACATAGGCGCCGTTGCTTCCCAGTACGTCCAGCACCTTGGTACCCACCCGGGTCATGATGTGCATATTGGCCACCACATAGGAGGAATCGGTGATCTCCACGCCGATCTTGGCAATGTCGGAACCCACCGGGCCCATGGAGAAGGGGATCACGTACATGGTCCGGCCTTTCATGCTGCCCTTATAGAGATCGGTCATGATCTTCTTTAATTCCGCAGGGTTTATCCAGTTGTTGGTGGGACCCGCATCCTCCTCCCGCTGGGAGGCAATATAGGTACGGTTTTCTACCCGGGCCACATCCGAAGGGTCTGAACGGAACAGCACCGAACCGGGTAGTTTTTCAGGATTCAAGGGCGTGGCAAGCCCAGCGTCGACGGTGATTTTAATCATCCGGTCGTATTCGGCTTTACTGCCGTCACAAACTTCCACAGTATCTGGGGACATGAGGGCCACCGCTTCCTCAACCCATTTTTTTAAACCGGGATGTTTAAGTTCTTGTACATTCATGGAAACTCCTTGCACAAAGGTTCATTACATGGTTAAACGAGCCTAAAAACAAAAATACGCATACCTGCACGGTATTCTATCTTTTATAATACTGGAATGGCGGAACTCTTGCAACACCACGTGCCCTGGAGGCGGGTTACGCCTCGTTTCAGGTATCCACCGCTTCGCCCCAATACACCTCCACGGCGGGTGGGCCTCCACGGCAGGTGGTGCGGCTTTCTTAGGCAAACCCTGGGGATCAGGTACTGATCTGCAATGGTCGGCGCCGAGGGTCGCCTTTCGCCATGACGACCTATTTTCTGAAACCGAATCCCAGCGAGCAGGCTCCCTTCGGTTGATACACAGGGTAAGAAGAGCGTATACTAATGAACATTTTGGTTCGTCCTTTCAGGACAGCTGAAACCGTACCTATTGTTACGATACCCTGGGGGTTCATGGTTTTTGAGGAGGAATCTCTATGCGTGAGACCGTATTACGACCGGTAATCCGAGTAATTAAAGAAAAATGTGTAAGCTGCCATCGATGTATCATGGTATGTCCGGTGAAAATGTGTAATAACGGTTCAGGAACAACCGTGGACATTAATAGCGATCTCTGCCTGGGCTGCGGTGAATGTATTCACATCTGCCCCCATAAGGCCCGGGTGGGCATCGACGATTTTGAACCCTTTATGCAGGCTCTTAAAGGGGGAACCAACCTAGTGGCCATCGTGGCTCCGGCTATTGCGACCCTCTTCGGAGGGGAATATCTAAAATTTAACGGGTATCTCAAAAAAATCGGGGTCAAAGCGGTCTTTGACGTGAGTTTTGGGGCGGAACTCACGGTTAAATCCTATATAGCCTACAAAAAACGCAAGAATCCTCCCCTCATCATCGCCCAGCCCTGTCCGTGCCTGGTTTCCTTTATCGAAATCTACCGGCCCGAACTGATCCCCTATCTAGCTCCGGCGGACAGCCCCATGGTGCATACCATGAAGATGATTAAACGTTTCTATCCCCAGTACGAGGGCTTTAAAATCGCGGCGATTTCTCCCTGTTACGCCAAACGCCGGGAATTCGACGCCGTGGGCATCGGGGATTACAACGTAACCTTTAACGCTCTCTTGGATCATCTCAAGGCTACTAACGAAAGTATCGCCCAGTACACTCCGGTGCCTTATGAAACCCCTGCGGCGGAACGGGCGGTGCTGTTTTCTTCCCCTGGGGGGCTCATGCGGACGGTAGAACGCTACGACAGCGCCGTGTCAAGCTATACGCGAAAGATCGAGGGGTCCCCGGAGGTCTACCAGTACCTCGCCCATTTAGAAAAAAGCCTCAAGCAGGGGGGGAGCCGGCATTACACCTTGGTGGACTGCCTTAACTGCCGCATGGGTTGCAACGGCGGGCCCGCCACACCCAACCGGACCAAAGAGCTAGACGAAGTGGACATCTATGTGGAAAAACGCCATATCGAAGCCAAGGCACGGTATCGCAAGTTCCGTCACGAGGGTTTAGCCAAGCGTAAATTGGAAAACCTGTTGGACGATTATTGGCAGGCAGGCCTTTACGACCGGTCCTACGTCAACCGTTCTACCTTGTCAAAACAAAACATGGTTAAGTCTTCCCCCAAAGATATTCAGGCCATGCATGAGAAGATGCATAAAAAAGTACCCCGGGACTTTCTCAACTGCGCGGCCTGCGGGTATGAAAGCTGTGAACAAATGGCGGTAGCGGTGATGAATGGTTTAAACCGCCCGGAAAACTGCCGGCATTTTCAGCTCATTGAACGGGAACAGGCGAATGAGCAACACAAAGAGGAAATCGATCGGACCATTAACACGGTCTATGGGCATACTTTTCAGGAGATGAACCGAAGTATTCAGGGGATTGAGTCCTTAACCGCCCTTATTAACGAGACGGCGACGGCGGTTTTTAAATCCAGCGAGGTGGTGGAAGCCATGGTGGCCAATGTTCAGTCTATCTATATGACTCTGGAACACAACGCTGAAAACGTTTTTCGCCTCAACGCCTCGTCTCTGGAAGCCAAAAAACGGATAACCAAAATAGGGGAACTTATCGGCGATGTATCCGGCCAGTCGGACGTATTGATTCAAGCCTGTAAGGTCATAAGCAATATTGCGGAGGAAACGAATATCCTGGGCATGAACGCGGCCATTGAAGCGGCTCACGCAGGAGATAGTATTGGGAAGGGTTTTGCGGTAGTGGCCGGGGAGATCCGGCATCTGGCGGACAATTCCGGTAATCAGGCCGGGGAAATAGAAAAGAGTCTCAAGAGCATTAAGCAGCTCATTGATGATTCCACCGAATCCTCGGCCCACGCTCAGGTTCAGTTTGATGCCATCGTATCCCTGGCCGGTTTGGTGAAGGATGAAGAGCTGCGGATCCGCAATGCTGTGGAAACGCAAAACAACAGCGGCCAACAGATCATCCAGTCCTTGAATGAGGTGAACACCTTAATCCGTAAGATCAAAGCCGAGTCTATGACCCTGCTTGAATCCGGGAAGACCGTAATAGACAATATCGGTTCCCTGAAGGCTTTAAACTAAGCACCGCCGCCACCTGCCGTGGAGGCGCATTGGGGGGCTGCGGGGTTAGCGCGCAAGGCCTATACGCCTGTTGCTCCTTGCGTCAAGGCACGGGCCATGCAGGTGCTTGTTCATTCGCGTAATACCCAGGCGTTCTTCCTGAGAACACCCCTTACTCAGCGTCGCCTAGATCTGCGCCCCCAGGCGGTCCCCCCCTATGCCTCCATGACCTATGACCGAGGCAGGTGCCCACCGCGGCGGCGCTGTCGAGGATATAATAGTCCAAAGGGACGGTCTTTACCTTGCCTGCGGGGATACTGAGATCTACGGCGGTGATTTTCGTACCTTGTAGGGCTACCATCTTGCCGTATACGCCCTGGGCAAGCAGTTCTGCGGCGGCGGTCCCCAAGGTGGTGGCTAATACCCGATCTGACGCGCTGGGAATCCCCCCTCGCTGCACATAGCCCAGGACCGTTGCCCGGGTTTCCATGCCCGTTTCGGCTTCAATCTCTTGGGCCACCCGGTAGGCAATGGCGATTTTCCCCGTCTTTTCCCGGTATTTTTTCCGTTCTTTCTTTTCCATGCGCCCTTCGGCCACCGATAGGGCCCCCTCGGCCACTACCAC
>JAITJK010000050.1 GCA_031278935.1 Spirochaetaceae bacterium
GTCTTTCACCGTGATAAGTCCTGTGAGCCGGCCTTCGGCGTCCACCACAGGGAGCTTCTCGATGCGGTGGCGGTCAAATTTCTCCCGGGCGCTTCCTACCGAGGGTTCCCCTTGTTCCACCACTACCTGCCGGGTCATCACGGCGGTTACGGAAAGGCCCTCGTCCTTACAGAACCGGAGGTCTCGACTGGTGATGATCCCCAAGAGCTTCCCCGCATCGTCCACCACGGGCATCCCGGATACCCTGTAGCGTTCCATCATCTGCTTCACATCCCGGATCCGGGCGTCTTCTCCCAGACTCACCGGGGCGTCAATGATCCAGTTGAGGTAACGTTTTACATGGGCCACCTGCTGGGCTTGCTCCTCGGGGCTCAAGTTCCGGTGGATAACTCCGGATCCCCCCTCCAGGGCCAGGGCAATGGCCAGTTGTTCTTCGGTTACCGTATCCATAGCCGAAGACATAATGGGTACATTCAAACGCACCTCCGCGCATAAATCCGTATGCACATCGCAGTCCCGAGGTAGGATCTCCGTATACCCCGGCAGTAGCAACACATCGTCATAGGATAGGGCTTCGGTAAACAGCATAAAGTTTCCTCCTTCAAAGTTAGTATTTTTTGTGGGTATACCGCCTTTTAGCGGCACGCCCCATCTTCGCGTTCCGCCACCTTCCGGTACTTTTCGGCCAGGGCTGTGGCCTTCTGCGCCGCAAGGCCGCAGTAGTTCTGGGGATCTTCAAAAAAGGCCTGGGCTTCTTCCTCTGTGGAAGAGAGGCCTAGTTCCGCAAGCTTCCCCCGGATCCGTTCAAACACCGCCTCTTCTCGCGCCAGGGCGCAGGCAAAACTACACCGCTCTTGCTCGGCCTTGAGGGTTATCCTTCGAATCACTTCATGGGCATCGGAAATCCCGGTTTCCGCAAGGAGAATATAGGCCGGCTCCGCCATGATGCCCCCGGGGATACCCCCGCTTTGGGTTCCCCGCAGGTTGGCGGCCAGGCGTTCCCGGTCGACCTTGAGTCCCTGGACGATAGCCGTCATGCGGCTCACCGCCAAAGAAAAGCCGCATACATAGTCGGCGATGAAGCGCTGGCTTGCGGAATTGGTGAGATCCCGCTGATGTTCGCTGATCTGGTCCATGAAAAAGGTCATCGTCCGGGGCATGAAGGCTTTCCAGAGGCTCTTCACGTGTTCTGCATTCCAGGGGTTGCGTTTTTGGGGCATGGTGGAGGATCCCACCTGATCTGCGCCAAAGGTTTCCCGGAGTTCCCCGATTTCACTGCGCTGGAGGTTCCGCAAATCATCCGCGAGGTTCGCCAGGATTCCAAAGGCCACGTTGAATTCCAAAAGCAGCCGCAGGAGATACTCAGGCTCCACGAGCTGGGTGGCGTGTTCTGAAGGTTCAAGGCCGAGCTGCTGCAGATACAGCCGCTCCAGGGCTTCTGGATCCGCCGTGATGAGGGCCATGGCGTTATAGGCTCCCACGGCTCCTGAAAGTTTCCCCTTGAGGTCTTGGGAACGGCGCTGGATCTCCAGGATAGTTTTGCCCAACCGGGAAACATATTCCGCTAGGGCAAAGCCCAGGGTAATAGGCACCGCGTGTTGACCGTGAGTTCGGCCCACCTGGGGGCTTGCGGCCTCTTGTTCCACCAGAGCGCATAAGCGGCCTTCCAGTTTCCGCAACCGAGGTAGGATGACCTCCTGGGTGATTCCCCGCATACGGTAGGCCAGGGCCGTGTCCAGAATATCCACACTGGTGGCACCCAGATGCACCAAGGCCGCAGTTTGCGGAGGAACCTTACGCTTCAGTACCTGCACCAGGGCTCGAATGTTATGGTGAGTCTTGGCTTCCTCGGCGTAGACTTCCGCACTGTCCACGGCGTCGGCGGCTTTTTCCAAGGCGGTTTTGAGTTCTGGCTTTAGAGCCCCTCGCAGGGTGAGGTGGGCGATAACCAGGGCGATTTCCGCTTTAACGCAGGAGGCTATGACGGCCTCTTCGGAAATCCAAGCCACTAAGGCGTCAAAGAGTTCCGGTTCGGAGAGGGCGTAACGGTGATCTAGGGGAGAAATAGTCTGAAAAATAGTACGGGCTTCCATAAGAGACTATGGCACAGGCCCCCCCACCCGGTCAACACCTACCGCCACCTACCGCCACCTGCCGCCACCTGCCGCCACCTGCCGTGGAGGCGTATTGGGGGGCCGAGGGGGTAGGGATAGGGGCTTACGTCCCTTCGTTCCTACCAGGCGCGGGGCGTACTCACTAGGGGCAGCAGGCCACCAGCTACGGGCCGGGCTATTGGGATTGATCAGCAAAGACCCGTAGCGGGGGCGCCACACCCCCTAACCACGCAACCAGTCAGGGGCTGCGCCTCCAGGGTAGGTGGGAGAAAAGGGTGCGTATATATTCCGCTTCCCCGTGGGAAAGACCAGCGCGAGCAAAGATATCCCTGAAAAATTGCTCCTGCTCTTCCCGGCCCGGGTGCTTGTAAAACCCCAAGGCCGCAAGGGAATCGCTTATGGAAACAACCAGGGAATCCAACTCCTCCTGGCAGATGGGTACCCAGGTGCCTTCCACCTCTAACCTGGAGCCCAACATACGAAACAGGGTGTAGGCATAGACCTGCACCGCGTGGGACAGATTCAAGGACGGAAAAGTGGCGTCCGAAGGAATATGAGAAGCAAGATGACAGAACCCTATCTCCTCCGCTTCAAGACCGGTCCGCTCGTTCCCAAACACCAGGGCGGTTTTCCCACTCCGCTCCCTGAGGTAGGACCCCAAGGCTTCGGGGTCAAGGCTCACCCCCTTGCGCCGCTGCCCGCGCCGCCGAGTAACCCCCACCACTAAGGAACAATCCGCCGTAGCTTCCGGGATGGAGGGAAAAATCTCCGTCCTTTCCCAGATATCCTTCCCATGTACCGCCCGAGCCGCGAGGACCCCGGGATCCAATATCCCGGGATTCACTAGACGGAGCGTCCCAAGGCCCATGTTTTTCATGACCCGGCATACGGCCCCCACGTTCCCCGGTTCCTGGGGCCGGGCAAGGATTACTACCACATCACGAAGCATCATGGCTCATCATACCCTCTCGACAAAGACAGAGCAACTTTAGTATGCTAAATCTACGCTGCTCAAGGCGGAAAAGGAAGGATCATGGCAAATAATGCGGGTATGCACCGGGGGGATGCCCAAGAGCGGGGAATCACCATTAAACTCGCCCGGCTCGATACCCTTGAGGATGGGCTCATGGTACATCTTAGCGGGTATCTTAACACCTATAACACGGATTATTTTCATAGGCAGGTACTGCAACGTATTGAGGGCGGGTATACCAAGCTCATATTCCGCTGTGGTGAACTTACCTATCTTTCCTCCACCGGGATCGGCTCCTTTTCCCAGCTCCTCAAGGTAGCGCGTAACCGGGGTGGGGGGCTTGTGTTCTGCGAGCTCACCCCCCAGGTGTACGAGATTTTCCAACTTTTGGGTTTTAGCGAGGTGTTTAGTATCCGGCATACCCTGGACGCGGCCTTGGACGCCTTTCAGCGCCTGGACACGGCAGAAGATGGGCCGCCAAAGTCTTTAGACTTTACCTGTCCGGCCTGCGGCAGCCCGGTTCAGGGGGCGAGCGGACGGTTCCGTTGCGGGCGGTGTAAGACCCTGCTTGCCCTGGATGCCCAGGGTACAGTATTCTTGGGCTGATATTTCTATATTTTTGCAATGTAAGGATGCGATATGGCGGTGAATAAAATAGAACAGTATCTTATTGACCTTATGGTTACGTATAAAGAACTCGCGGATAATCTGTGGCTTTTGGACGATGAGGAATACGGCATGGAAGGGGTGGTCATCATGCACGCGGATCCTCTGGTGATTTTCCGGGTCCTCGTGATGGAGGCGCCAAAAGATACACGGCTTGAACTCTTTACCAAACTGCTGGAACTCAACGCCAGCGACGTGGTGCATGGGGCCTATGCCCTGGAAGACGATACGGTGATTCTGATTGACACCCTGGAATACGCCACCATGGATTACGAGGAATTTCGGGCTACCTTAGATGCCTTCAGCCTCGCCTTGAGCCAGCATTATCCCCTGCTTTCCCCTTACCGGGAAGGACACGGGGAAGATCGGACTTAATTTTACGCTATTTTTAGGAGGACCCTAGCGTCATGGGAATTTTTTCACGATTTAAAACCCTCGTTTCATCGAATATCAATGATCTCATAAACAAGGCGGAAAAGCCTGAAAAGATGCTTAACCAGTTGCTCATGGACATGAGCGAGCAGCTTATCGAATCCAAAAAAGCCGTGGCCCAGGCCATCGCGGACGAGAAAAAGCTCGAACGGGAGGCCCAGAATCAGCTAGCCCTCTCCCAGGAGTGGGAGCGCAAGGCTATGCTCGCGGTACAGGCTGGGAAGGATGATTTAGCCAAAGAGGCGCTGCTCCGCAAGCAGGAACATGACAATGCCTACGGGGAATATAAAAAGCAATGGGACGCCCAGCACGGGTCGGTGGAAAAACTTAAAGAGTCCCTGAGGGAACTGCAAAACAAAATCGAGGAGGCTCAACGCAAGAAGAACCTCCTGGTTGCCCGGGCAAAACGGGCGGAGGCCCAGCAGAAAATCCAGAGTACCATGTCCAGTATATCCGGCAACCGCACGGCCTTTGACGCCTTTGACCGTATGGCCGCCAAGGTGGACCAAATGGAAGCCCAGGCCGACGCCGCAGTGGAGCTGGACGATTTTACGGCCAACACGAATTTGGACAAGCGCTTTGCGGAACTGGAAAAAGACAGCGCCTCCACAGACACCATGCTCCTGGAATTAAAAGAAAAGATGAAAGCCTTGCCGGATAAATCCTAAGGAGAATGCAGGATGAGAAGGATTAATGTTGGAAATGCGGGATTGCAGGCGCCGGTTGTCGTAACCGGGTGTATGCGAATCAACCAACTCAGCAAAGCCGAGGCGGAGCGTTTTATTCAGAGCGCTCTGGAGATGGGGGCGTGTTTTTTTGATCACGCGGATATTTACGGGGCCGGAAAGTGCGAGGAGTTTTTTGCCGAAGCCATCGACATGAACGCGACGATCCGGGAAACCATGCTGTTGCAATCCAAGTGCGGCATTAGACCAGGAATAGGCTTTGATTGTTCCAAGGCCCATATCCTTGCCTCGGTGGAGGCCAGCTTAAAGCGCCTCAAGACCGAGTACTTGGACGTACTGTTACTGCACCGGCCTGACGCTTTAATCGAGCCGGAAGAAGTGGCCGAGGCCTTTGGTACACTCCACCAAAGCGGCAAGGTTCGGTATTTCGGAGTCTCCAATCAGAACCCTTTGCAGATAGCCTTGTTGCAAAAATACCTGGCCCAGCCGCTGATTATTAACCAACTACAGCTCAGTATTACCCAAGCGTCCATGATATCCCAGGGACTGCATGTGAACATGGCCGGCGATGCAGCTGTAGACCGAGACGGTTCAGTGCTGGATTTCTGTCGCCTAAAGGACATCACTATCCAAACCTGGTCTCCTCTACAGTACGGGACCTTTGCGGGGGTATTTTTAGGGAACCCCCAATTCGCCGAGCTCAACCGCATCATCGACGCCCTGTCCCAGCAATACGGGGTGACTAATACCACCATTGCCTTGGCCTGGATACTCCGGCATCCGGCTAAGATGCAGCCCATAACCGGTACCACCAAGGTAGCACGTCTTAAGGACTGCGTGAAAGCCACCGAAATCACCTTGACCCGGGAAGAATGGTATAAGGTATATCAGGCTGCGGGAAACGTCCTGCCCTAAGCAGAGTCGGGGGATACCGCAAGGCGGCCTATAGCCTAATCCTTCGACTAAGGAGTCTGTTATGGAAATACCTGGATAGATATCGGGGCGGTGCAGACCAAAGCGGCAGCCAGGGCGGCTTTCAAAGCGGCAGCCCGCGCTTCCAGATAGGCTGGAGCCAATGCCGTTGTCCAGGGGTCCCGGGGCGCGGGTCTTGCCTTGCCGTACAGCTGAACCGCCGTGACGCCGGGCCGCGCCTGACCAGGCGCCCAGGCCGCCGCCGCGCCGGTCTCGGCCAGGGTGACCACCAGCCGTTCCCAGGCAGCGGCCTCTTCCGGTGGCGGCGGCCTTCCTTGGATGGCGCAAAGCATGGTTTGAATCGTCACCGGCGCACACCCCGTAAAGGCCGTCATAGCCGGGATAAGTCGCGCCCAGGGCACCGGCGAAGCCGCCATACGGGTATACCACGCTTCAGTGCCGGCATCTAGCTTAAGCCAAATATGCAGGGCCGCAGGGCCGCAGGCTGCTTGCCGCAAAGCCTGGAAGGTGGCGCGCTCCAGTAGTCCCGTGCCATTGGTGATAAGCACTAAGGCCGCCTCCTTCGCCGCCTCGTCTCGAATCCGGGCAGCGACCTTGAGGGCCCTAAAGAAATCCGGCGACAAGGTGGGTTCGCCGTTACCGGAAAAGGCAATGTCCTTAACCGCAATGCCCCGCCGCGCGGCTGCTTCGAGTTCCCCATAGAGCTGCGCTTCCATGAGAGCCTGCGTAAAGGGCTTATCCCGCTCAAAAGGGAATACCTCGCAGTAGGGACAATCAAAGGTACACCGTTTGCGATCCGGAAACAGGTTTATCCCCAAAGAAAGTCCCTGGGAACGCCGGGAATACACGGGGTATACCAAAACTCCCTGTTCCCGTTGGCGGTGATTGTCTATGGGGCCTATAGGCGGTCTATCCACGGTGTATTTCCTCCTTATTTATGGGCTAAAGAGAGCGTCAATTTTCTTGATCCCCCAGGAACGCACCGCTTCAAGGAGTTCCCCTGGGCCGAGGGCGTTGTGACGACGCTGTAGGGCGGCGGCTAAGGGCAGCACGGTGCTCAGTATCTGGCCTTGGCCTTGGGTAAGGCCCTGTAGATAGGCCGGGACACTGCCGGTCAAGGCCGGGAGCCGCTGAAGCGCTGTCCGGTACGCGGCTATGAAGTCTTGGACCGTCGGCCAAGACCGGTCCGGTACGTCCGGGGACGGGAGTGGCGCCTGCTTTGGGGTGCTTAGGCCCTCCCTCCCTCCCCAAGGTGCGCCCATCCCCGGCACCGGGATAACCCGGGCCGGGAGCTCTGGAAGCCGTGCTTCAAGAAGCTGCCGGTAGCGGCGTAAGGGCGCGGTCTCATAATACCATCGGTCCCCGTGCCGAATCTTGGTGAGTTCCGGACTCCGGTAGAGCAAGGCCGACCATTGGGTTTCCAGAGGAGAAAAGCGGGTTTGCCGGGTCTCAAAGAAAGGATACAAGTAGGTTCCCCGGGCATAGGCGCGTCCCTCAGGATAGGCAAAATCCGCGCCGTACACCTCCACCTGGGTGGCCCCCCAATACGCCGCAAGAGATACCGCCGCATAGGTAACATTCCCCCCTGAGGTGTCCACCAGGGGCAGGGGCCGCCAGTGTCGGGCGATGTACCGGGCCAAGGGATGGCCGCCGGCAAAAAAATAGGGTGCGGCCGCCTGGGAGGCCGCCGAAGGGGGACTCGCCAGGTCCAGGTAGAGAGGCGCGGGAAGCCCTTGCATGAAGTGGTAATAGCTGATGTGCTGGGCGTCAATGGAGACCACCGCATCCGGTATAAGTCCCGCGTTAAGGAGCGCGGGGAGGCTCGTATCCACCGCGATAAGGAACCGGGACGATCGCTCCTCTGCCAGGTGGGGGAGCTGAAGGTCCAGAGAAGGCCCTGCCGCACATATCGCCACCTGCTTCAACGGCGGCACGGGGTCTTGGGCGGGTTGCATGGTACGGAGGTTGCGCAGAATGTTGGAAAACCAGCGGATCCCCAAATGAGTTTGGACGGAATAATCCGCCCCAAGGCGTTCAATCCCCCGGTTAATCCCCTCTTGGGCGGTGCGAAAGAGTTCCCGCGCCGCATCGACTCGGACCCGTAAGGGGATGACCTGAATCCCTCGGTGAAACACCGGCTGATAGTGATCGGCGATATACTGCTCCAGCAGATCCGATCCAGGATCCACCAGGAAGTGCACCCGGGGATCCTCCCACAAGGTGCGGTATGATGCGGTGTCCAGGAGCTCTGCTACAGCATCATAGGCATAGTCAACGATTAAGATGTGGTGAATATCCTCCCGTTCTAAGGCCGCAGCCGGGGCGAATCCGCCGCCTAAGCCGAAAAAAATGAGAAACCCCGCGTCTTGCACCGTACTGATGAGCCTTTGGCCCTCCCGTTGGGGGTCTACCAAGGAGTGTAAGGGCCGCGCGGGGGTAGAGGAGCCCTTCAAGGCGGGAACCTTTTCGCCAGAACGGGCGGGTGCCCAGGCGTAGTGACCCGGTCCAGTAAAGGCCGCCGAAAGCCGGGCGCTCAAGCCAGGATCGCAGGCAGCCAGGGCCTTGAGATTGGCCTGCAAAAAACCCGCCATTCCTAGAGTCGCACCTTGGTGTAGGGTTGGACTAGGCGGAACATACGGGCCTTAAGGGTATGAAGCCCCACCTCCTCCCCAGGAGTCACAAGGGAAGTGGCTTCTTCCCGCACCTTTGCCTGGGTGCAGGGGTCTTCCAGGGCCTGCATAAGCACGGATAAGCCCTTTTGAACCGGATGATCCTGCCGGGGGATAGGCAGCGTCCGTATAAGCGGCTCTTGAGCCACCGGCATAGGAAGGCGCAAGTCTTCCCTTTCCTTCAAAGCCTTGAATACCGGATGGGCGCTTCCTAGTGGATAAATGCGATCCGGATAGGTGTCAAGATGCTGACGAAACCAGGCGGCATAGATGGCATGGCTTCCGTTTACGAGGATCGACCGGGAACGGGTAAAGCTTTGGGTATACGCGGGATTAAGCCGGAACGCCCCTTCTGTAAGGAGCCGGTCAAAGCTGTAGGGCCGAGCGTGGGTTCTTATATCCCGGTGGGCCAGGTCCATACCGGCGAGATAAATCTTCCCTTGGGTGAGCGAAAGGGCCAGGTCCAGGGCAGATGCACTCACCGTTCCTCGTTGGGGCACACTGATGAAGGGAATCCCCAGGGCCCGCAAGATCAAGGTCTGCCAAAGACTCCCGTCGCTCAAGGGCACGAGATCGATATCCTCGCACTGAGATGGCAAGGCCGCGCAAAGACTTGCAGCAAGCGCCCAGGGGGGGGGGCGGCGAAGGCATTCGTATAGATGGAAACTGGCCCAAGGGCCACCGTCGGTGGTGATAACCATGTCCGGCTGTATCCCCCTAGCGTTGAGGGCTGGTACGGAGGAAGAAACCGCCAGAATTCCATGAGGGCTTTGACGCCGTAAGCCGTGAATCAGGGGCAGGGCCTCTTCTAGGCTCGGTCCCGCCGCGGTAAGGATCAGCGGAAGCGTACCGGAGTGGTCTTGGAGCCGGACACGACGAATAATCAGAAGATTTTTGAAAAAATTGCGAAACCATCTGGGGCCAAAGGCCCGAGTAGTCCGCATATTCGCATCCAGGCGTTTGATGAAATCCACGGTTTCCCGTAGAAGCCAGCGATAAGCTTCCCCATAGACGGAGAGGGCAGGCCGCCATTCGATAATCTTTATGGCCGAAGCCGCCGTTTCCGGGATGGCGCATTCCAAAAATACCCGCAAGGGGATTCCCGTCTCTGGACTCCAACGGCGCACCGGCAGGGCCGCCGCCGCCGGGATAGGCGCGCTGGAGTATGCGTGCAGGGCAATAAGCTCTAGGCCGGGAAACTTCCGGTGCAATAGGGGGACCAGGTATTCCTCTCCCGGTTCAATGAGGATGCCAAAACGAAGTCGTGGCGGCAGGGTGAGGGAATTAAGTTATTTTTCCGCTTCTCCTTGGGGATTGTACCGGGAATGCAGGGCCCCTTGCGGCGCGGGGCCTTCCCGGTTCCGCTGGGGGAGGGGCGTTTCACAAGGCATAGGGGCTATAGGGTCTAAGGAGTTCCAACAGCGCCTCCGGGCTCTCCGCTTCAACGTGTGCTACCGTAATGAGGCCCACACTCCGGGAAAGCCGGTGGGCAAGCAAATCCCGGTCAGCGGGTTGGTGAAATAAGATAAGAAGATACTGCGAAGCGACTCGGATAAGCGCCCCTAAGGGGGCCAACACCGATAGAACCGGGGCGACATCTCCGGAAAGGGCAAAGAGCATCCCCTGAACCGGGTTTTGCTCAAAGGCCCGGCCCGCGCGCCGGCTATAAAACGTAAGAATCTCCCGGCGCACCTCGGAAAGGGGAAGTTCCGGCTCCGCTTCGGGTTCCGGAAGCCACATTGTGTCATGTGAGGCCTCTTGCGCCGGTTTAGGGGCCTTTAGAGGAGGCCCTCGGAACACCTGGCTAATATCCTCCAAGATACGGGCAATCCAGGACGCCTTAAAAGGCGCTTCCCCTTGCTGGGAGGCTTCGGCCAAGAGCACCAGATACTCAGAAGGACGCCTTTCATCCAGAGGAAAGGCCCAGATACGGGCGTCTGATTCAATTGCGCTGATGCCGAGGAGCGCGGGGGAGCCGATGATACAGAACCGTCGTCCGTCCCCGCTTTCCGCTGGGGCGGTCCCCTGTAACTGGGGAGGGAGCCGTTCTAGGGGGATGAGGGTTTTCTCTATCCCTAAACCCACAGAAGCATAGCCTGTATAGGTATCCTGAATCAAACGAAGACAGATGCCGCACTGAAAAGACCCGTAGGTTTTAAGGAGGCTCAAAGCCGTATAGGGGGTGGTGCCTTTTTCCGCGATCCGGAGAATCCGGTCCCGCAGCCGTTTCCCCTTATCATCCAACTGGAGGGAATACCGGGAAAGGGCTTTATCTAAAAGCCCCATGTTAGGCGATTCCTAGTTCACTAAACAGCTTTTTGTAAATATCAAAATAGCGGGATTCGGCGAATTCTCCGATTTTTTCCTCCGGCAGGGCTTCTAAGAGCTGATCCATGGCCATAAGGACATTTTTTATTTCCCCTTTCAGGTCAAAGGGTTTTGCATCAGAGGATTCTGTCTTGGGCTCATCGGACTCTTTATGCGGGAAAGCGCCCTGCCCCGAACCGTCATCAGGATCATCCGGGTCGTCATCGTCTTCCGCCGTCTCGGCGGGCAGGTTTTCCGGACCGATAAGAGATTCAAGGCGCTCAAAAGCCTCGTCCAGGTCTTCTTCGTCCTGGGCCGTCAGATCAAGGGGTATATCTTTAATGGATCCACTTTCGATAAACAATTCATCGATCAAAAAATCGTTCTTTACCAGACTCGCCACCGCCCCTTCGGTAGTATCCGGCTCCGGATCTGCCTCAAGGGAAGCATCAGGCGGGGGAACAAGGACCTCGATCTCCTCCCTGAGGACTTCTTCCTGCGGAAAGGGCGGCGCTTCCCCAAGAAGACTCTCGGTTTCACCCTCCTCCGGCTCATCAACGGTGGGGGTAACTTCGATTTCCTGGGCAAAATGAGCGTGACTGGGGCTTAGAACCTGGGGCAAGGAAACCGGATTCTGGAAAATACTGGTAAGTTCGTCCCCCGTGATGGTAACTTTTTCATCCTCTTCACCGGTAAACGTCCCCCTCGCCTCAACAAAGGAAACCTCCGCGCCATCAGCCTCGTTCTCATCCAGAGGGTCATCCCGGGACGTCACCGCTTCTTCCCGCAGGATAACCAGGGTCTTCAGTTCCAACACTTCCCTTCGGATCAAGGACAATTCATCCAAAATCTTCTGTAATAAATGCAATCCCTCCACCGTACCTTGAGGGGATGCCTCGGCAAGGGCCGCCGCTTCAAGGTACGGGGCCGCAGCCTCTTCCCCGGCCGGGTGGCTAAACCTGAGAGTCGGGATGCCTTCGCGTTCCCGGGATTCCGCTTCAGGGCTCTCCGTAGCCGCTGGGATGAAGGACCCAAGACTATCGGGAAACCCCTCCGTACCGTTCTGCCCCTCACTCTTTACCCACACTCCATAGGCATCCAGTTCCCGAGTTGCCTCTTGCGTTTCCGGCCGATTGCGTATAGGGTCTAACCAGGGTTTCTCACTTGTCATAACCGCTCCTGCTGGTTTTCATTATCGGTTGGACCAGGGGATTCTTGAGGTGCTTTACGCTGTGGGAGTCCGTCGGGAGGACTCCTGCAGGGTTTCTAAAGAATCCTGGACAAGCGTCCGTAACTATACATAATGGGATCCGTAAAATATCTCATTCCTATTTGGGTTGGGATCGTGGTTTATACTTTATTCTCAGTAGTACGGGGCCCGGTAGGCATATCCGCCTATAATCAACTCGGACGGGAGTACGACCGACTCTCGGAAAACATGGAATCCCTCAAACGCATCAACAAAGAACTGGAAACCGCCCGGGACGCCCTCATGTACGACCAGGAAACCATCGCCACTTACGCCCGGGACCTGGGGTACAGCCGGAGAAACGAACGGTTTATCCGCATTGTGGGCCTTGAGGGGAAGCGGAAAACCCACACCGAAGCGGGGGAACTGTTGCTCGCCCAGGAACCTGAGCACATTTCAGATGTTACCATCAAAATCATCGCCTTTGCCATTGGGGCGGGCCTTTTTTTATGCATGTGGATCCCGGACTTTTTAGAGACCCAGCAGCAGCAAAGACGAACCGAACCGAACCACCGCTCCTATGCCGGGCGCCGGCAGGCCGATGGAGCGCCTTTCTATCGAAAGGGATAATGATGAAAAAGAAAAGAAAAATATTGCTATATGATAGCATGATGGGTTAGAATAAAAACT
>JAITJK010000054.1 GCA_031278935.1 Spirochaetaceae bacterium
GATCCATTCCCCGGCTAACGCGGCAAGTAGCTCTTCCTGGAGGCGCAGCATAGGTTCCTCCGCGTCATTAGTCCCATGATCCCAGCCGGCTAAATGCAACGTACCATGGATGAGCAGCCGCCGTAATTCCTCGTCTTGAGAAACCTGAAAATACCGGGCGTTCTCCCCAAGGGTCTCAAGGGAGATGCTAATATCTCCCGGCACATACCGGCGTTCCCCTGCCTCCTCCACCGTCTCCCCTAAGGGAAAGGATAACACATCCGTAGCCTCGTCCGTATGCCGGAACTGAGCGTTGAGGTGGCGAATGGTCTTGTCGTCGCAAAACAACACCGAGAGATCCCAGGCGTCCTTTTTAAGCTCCTTTAATACCTTAAGCATAAACCCCTGGGCCGAGGCTGTCCACGGAGGCAGGGGAAGGCCTTCCGCGCGGATATCAATTCGGTTCATGGGCGCCCTCCTTGGCCTGTGCCTTAGGATACTCGATCCGGGAATGGTAATACCCCGCCAAAACCCGGACAAAGGCCTGTTTAATGGTTTCCAGGTCCCGGAAGGTCAGTTCCGACTCGGCCAGCTGGCCGTGTTTTACCTTGGCGTTGATGAGTTCCTGCAAAAACTTCTCGATCTTTGCGGCAGTGGGCTTTTCCAGGGTCCGAACCGCTGCTTCCGCCACATCCGCCAGCATAACCACCGCAGACTCCCGGGACCGGGGCGGATTTCCTGGATAGGAAAAATCCTCCTCACTCGCTTGGGGGTCCTGCTCCAGGGCTTTGTTGTAAAACCAGGTAATCACCGAATTACCATGATGCTCCGCGATGATGTTGATGACTTCCCGGGGCAACTGCAAAGCCCGGGCTTTTTCCACCCCGAGCTTCACGTGACTTCGGATGATCGTCGCGGACAGCCGGGGAGGAATGTCATCGTGTTTATTGTGGGAGGTCTGATTCTCCACGAAATAATTGGGCTGATCCATTTTACCAATATCATGGTAATAGGCCCCCACCCGGGCGAGTAGGGGATTCGCGCCAATTTCCTGGCAGGCCGCTTCCGCTAGGTTAGCCACCATGATGGCGTGGCTGTAGGTCCCCGGGGCCACGGTGAACAGTCGGCGTAAGAGGGGGGCGTTTAGGTCCGATAACTCAATAAGCCTAAAGGAGGTTGCCGCGTTCAGAACCCGTTCCAGGGGGGGGAGGAGGCCTAAGACCAGCATCCCCGAAGCAAGCCCGTTAAAGGCCCCCCCAAATAGGGCCATGGGATAGATTTCTAAGGCCGCGCCTTTAAGCAAAAGCAACGCGAGGATGGCGATGCCGTTGGCCCCCGCGCTGATTAAGCCCGCTTTGACCAGGTCCATGCGTTTTTCCGCGCCCTTTAAGGTAAAAGAGGCTACCACGCCGGATACCAGGGCCAGGATAAAGGCCCCTTCATCAAAAGAACCGGAGAGAAAGGCCCCTATGGGCAAAAGCAGGGCCCAAGCCAGGGCTATAGAGGAGCTTATCAAGATGGCCGGCAGCATGATCACCAAGGCCGTGGGCAGCACAATGGATAGGGGAAAAAATTCTGTATTAACGGGCAGGTTCTTGGCCAGCATGGCCCCAATGAGGTACAAGGCGGTGAGGCCGGATAACACGTAGATTTCCGCATCCGTAAGCCCGCCTTTGGCGGCGCTCTCCACCCAGCCGAGAA
The DNA here is from genome assembly GCA_031278935.1 of Spirochaetaceae bacterium. Taxonomy (GTDB): domain Bacteria; phylum Spirochaetota; class Spirochaetia; order Treponematales; family Breznakiellaceae; genus JAIRLU01. The sequence continues at coordinate 1,681 of JAITJK010000054.1, forward strand.
ACACGAAGAGGCTGTACAAGAGCAGCAGCACCAAAATCTGCCCCACCATGGTCCGAGGGTCCTGCCGGGAGACAGCCATATTCAATGCTTCCAGTTTCGCCATATCTTCATCGGTGATGATAAAACCCCGGCGGATGATCCGGGTTCCCGGTTCGATATGTTTCACCACCGTATGGATCTGGGTCTTAAGCTCTGAAAGGCGCTCCTTGGTGTCCGCCGGGGAAAAGAGGACGTTTTCCTTGATGAAGGGTTTAAGCAGGGAAAAACCCAGAACCCCGAAGGACAGGGGAAACCCCGAAGCGAGATACCAGCGGTTCACCGCGTCGGGCAGGGTGTCCTGGGTAATGATATGGGTCGTTTCCATCCGTTCCCGGATTATACGGGATTCGACCCGGCGCAGCACCTCGACGGTCTCGGCGTTATAGGCCTCAAGACCCGTTTCCGGAAGGGCGAAAATCCCGGTTTCCATGAAATGAATCAGCGCTGCGGCCCCGGTTTCGAGAATCTGTTCCCCCTCACTCTGGTGAAAGAGCAGCGCCAAGGTTTCCCGGGAGAACCTATCGGGAAAGGCCCGGTAGACTTCCCGGATATAGGCTTCCTGGGCCTCTTGCCCCGCCTCGGTACCAGCAAGATAGGGCCGAGAAAGGGCGACGAACCGCTCATAGTCCTTTTGGGCTTGGGCCGTAAGCTCTGGGTTATAGGCAAAAACCGGGGGCACCAGGTGTTGCTGGAGATCTAACTGTAGCCGCGTTGCAGTTTCATCCACATAGGCCACGGACTGTTCGGCCAAGACGTCCCGTTCGGCGACCTTCCCTACCTCAAATTCTTTGAGATACCCCAGTGTACCGCCGTTGGTCCGCTGATACTGGAGAGTCACCAGCGTAGTGATAAAAAATGCCGAGAGGCTGGCTATAACAGGACCCCGGCGGGTGGTAATGAAAGTGCGGATCCACGCACCCATGAGGGACAGGTTCCGCCATCCGGAAAAACGGGAAGCATCAGCTGTTTTTTTCATGCTCATAGGCTTCTAGTATTTTTTTGATGAGGGGATTCCGCACCACATCCCCCCTATGGAGGTAAGCCATGTAGATACCTTCTACGCCGGCAAGGAGGGAGACCGCGTGTAAGAGGCCGGAATCCACCCGCCGGGGCAGGTCAATCTGGGTAAGGTCCCCGGTAATGACCATCCGGGAACCGGTACCAAGCCGGGTGAGGAACATTTTCATCTGTTCTTTGGTGGTATTTTGGGCTTCGTCCAGGATAATCACCGCCTCATTGAGGCTTCGGCCTCGCATATAGGCCAAGGGGGCGATTTCTATGGCACCTTTCTCTTCCAAGCGCCGAAGGGCCTCGTAGGGGACGAGGGATTCCATGGCGTCATAGAAGGGGCGCAGGTAGGGGCTGATTTTCTGGGCCAAATCCCCGGGCAAGAAACCCAGATTCTCTCCAGCCTCCACCACCGGGCGAGTCAATACCAATTTGCGAATCTTTTTGGATAGGACCAGGCGCAGCGCTTCGGCAATGGCCAGAAAGGTTTTCCCGGTCCCCGCAGGGCCTATACAAAAGCTGACCTCATGGTTGCGCATTCCCTGAATATACAGGCCTTGATTTCTACTGCGGGGATAGACCCGGCGCAAGCCCTGGGGGATAAGGATCAGCTCCTCCCGAAACGGCTCAAGCGAATCCGGCGGGTACGGCGTATCCGGCGGGCTTACTTCCACCGCCAAGGAGCGGACATCCTCAAGGGAGGGACTTTCCCCGGCCTGGACTGTGGCGATGAGGTAGTCCATCAGAGGCTTAAAGCGCCGCAACGCAGCCTCATCCACCTTTTCCAGACGGATTTCGTTTCCCCGGGCGATGATACGGCCCCCGACGAACCCTTCGATAAGCCTGAGATTTTCATCATTCGCACCACATACCCCGGCTAACAGCTCCCGGTTATCCAGTACGATGGTTATAGTATCCTCCAAATAAGCCTCTACCTACCTTGCCTTACTCGGCTACACACTCGAGGATCCTCCCTCAGCTTATAGAAACGTACTCATCCTCGTTCTCCGCTCTTGAGCATAAATCCCCTTCCCCCCATAGTCAAGCCCCAACCTGCCGTGGCCACCTACCGTGGAGGCATATTGGAAGCCGTATGGTAAAAGATAAGGGCTCACGTCCCTTCGGTCCTACCTCTTACAGGGCGTAATCATTTATTACTATTGGACTCAAGGCCAGTGATGCCTGACCCCAGAATTCGCTGACTTTTTTTGTACCTCGCCTCATGCTCTTTGTGTATTGATATAGCATTAACCAATAATTGCTATTTGCTTTGAATATAAATGGCCAATTGTTAAACGAAATATAATAAAAAATTTGGTCGAACTTGGACAGGGCAGTATTATGTTTTCTTCTCAAGAGACTAACGAAAAGATCTATCAAGGGGTCAATACTTTCGTAGTATTTCTAGGGGGCGTAGCTTCCCGGCCCGGTGTGCGGGGATCCAGGAAGCGAGGATGGAACTCAAAACCGTACATACCCCAATAAGAACCACCGCAGTTCAGTCGATAATAATCGGAATGGTTTCCAGGTAGTACCCCGGATCCAGGATTTTAACCGCTTCTTTCTGGAAA
>JAITJK010000121.1 GCA_031278935.1 Spirochaetaceae bacterium
GGCCGGGGATGGGGAATACACCCTGGGCGGTGAAACGGTCCTCTTTAGGCATGAGAAGACCTTTGTTTCCAAGAGCCTTTATGGCGTAAGCCTCAGTCCCGAAGAGGCAGACCAATCTCTTGCGGAACTGAAGGCTGTGGATTATGTGCGTATTGGGGAACGTATGTATGTAGAACTCCTCCACGTGGCGTATTCAGGGGATAAGGATAGTTTCCTCGGCCTAGTCAAGAAAGCCCTGAGCGCGGAACGGACCTTGATTCTGGAGGTTGGAGACCCTGCCGTAGCCCGGGAGGCTTTGGAACTCACCAAGGCGGGCAAGCCGGTTCTGAATGGGGCGAATGCATCCAATTATAAGGAAATGAGCGCTCTGGCTACGGAATTCGGGGTGGTCTTAGGAGTCAGCGGCGCCAATCTGGACGAGCTTTACGATACGGTTGCGGCCATTGAGGGGTTGGGAAACAAGAATTTGCTCCTCGATGTGGGCTGTTCCTCGATGAAAGACGCCTTTGCCAACGCTGTACAGATCCGCCGTGCGGCCTTGAAGGATCAGGATCGGGTCTTTGGGTATCCCTCCCTGGTTAATGCGGCGAAGCTGGCTCCGGGGGATAGGGTTATGCAAGCCGCTCTTGCATCGATCTTCACTTTAAAATACGGTTCCATTATTATTATGAGCGGTATGAATTATGCCCAGGCCCTGCCCCTGTATGGCCTTAGGCAGAATATCTTCACGGATCCTCAGAAGCCTATGAAAGTGGAACCGGGAATCTATCCCTTGAACGGTGCGGATGAAAACGCCGTATGCGGTATCACGGTGGACTTTGCCCTGACTTATTTCGTGGTTTCCGGGGAGCTTGAGCGTTCCGGTGTGCCGGTAAATTTGCTTATTTCTGATGCGGGGGGGTATTCGGTTCTTACTTCCTGGGCCGCGGGCAAGTTTTCTGCCGGCACCATCGCCAAATTCTTCAAAGAAGCGGGGATTGAGGGGAAGGTCAAAAACCGCAACCTCATCATTCCCGGCAAGGTGGCGGTGCTTAAAGGTGAATTGGAGGAGAGTCTGCCAGGCTGGAAGATCATCGTGGGACCCAATGAGGCGGTGGCATCGGTTAAATTTCTCAAGGAGCTCAAGGTTTCATAAGACTCCCTTGGGGAAAGCGCCGGTTAACGCCTTCGAATCCGGCGTGGTAATGCGTGTATTAACCTAATGAGGTAGGAGATAATTATGGGTAAATTTATTACGATTGGAGAACGAATCCACTGTATTTCGCCGGTAATTCGTGCTGCTATGGAGACTCATGATCCCGCGCCCATCTTGAAACGGGCCAAGGAACAGTTGGATGCGGGAGCCACGTATATTGATGTCAATATAGGTCCTGCGGAGAAAACCGGGGTAGAACTGATGAAGTGGGCAGTGCAGTTATTACAAAGTGAATTTGACAATGTTCCTCTGTCCCTGGATACGGCGAATAAAAAAGCCATCGAAGCGGGGATTTCGGTGTATAACCGTGCCAAAGGCAAGCCGATTGTCAATTCCGCCGATGCGGGGGATCGCCTTTCCTATATCGACCTGGCTGCCGCTAATGACGCCATTGTCATTTCCCTCTGCGCGAAACAGGGCGTTCCATCGAGTAATGAAGAGCGCATGACTTACTGTCAGGAGATGCTGGAACACGGTATGAACCTGGGGCTGGATCCCAAGGATATGTGGTTCGATCCCCTGTTTCTGGTCATCAAGGGAATGCAGGATAAACAGGTGGAAGTCCTGGATTTCATCAGCCAGCTTCGGGATATGGACTTAAATTCCTCCGGGGGCCTTTCTAATGTTTCGAACATGATGCCGAAGCACATCCGGCCCATCATGGATTCCGTTATGGTCGCTATGGCGATTAAGTGCGGTCTTACTTCCGCCATCGTGAATCCCTGCGACCTGCGGCTCATGGAAACCATCAAGTCAGCGGATATTATCATGAATCAGACCTTGTATGCGGATTCATATCTGGAATTGTAGGTTGTAATTTTGAAAGACCCGCAGTGCGGAAGCGGCCCCTGGGCATTGTGAGCGTGAAGCGGGTAACTTGTCATTGCGAGGAGCGAAGCGGCGAGGCAATCCAGATGAGCAATTGCTTCGCTGTGTTCGTCATGATGAAATGATCGTTCATTCGCATAATGCGCGGACTTTTTGCCTCCCGTAGAACTCACGTTTTTATAGGGTCCGTTCATGCATAAGAGTGCCTTCGATAGAAAGGGTGACGACGGAGAGAGAATAGGTTTTCCCTGAATCATCCAGGGCCCTCCGTACTGCCTGTTCCATACCGGCACAACAAGGCACTTCCATCCGAATGACTCGTAGGGATTTGATGAGGTTCTCGTGTATAATGGCGCTGAGTTTTTCACGGTAATCCACGGCGTCGAGTTTAGGGCATCCAATGAGGATGATATGGTTTTTCCCGAAGGCCTGATGAAAATGGTCATACACATAGGCGCAACAATCTGCCGAAACCACCACATCCGCCTGGGCAAAAAAGGGGGCCTGTACCGGTACGAGCTTTATCTGTATCGGCCAGGGGGAACGGGTAAGTTCCTGGACTTCCTGGGTGATGGCTCCTTGCGGGCAAACCGGTATACAATTGCCCAGCCCGTCGCAATAAGCCTCATGAAGAAGGCGCGCTTTACCTTCATGTATACCAATCGCTCCCTCATGGCAGGCTTGAGCGCATAAGCCGCAACCTGTGCAACGGTCTTCATGGATATGAATCCGTACCATCCTTACCTCCTTGATAACCACATTGAAATATATGTAGAAGTATAGGGCATTAGCCGGATGGAGTCGGTTGTATTTAGCACAAAAATAGCTGCCTATAGAATTCCCGTCTTTTTTATTTTTACTCTTTAACTACGTGGTAGAGCATAGGAATATTCACCCACGCAGTCGGCGCTCACGGCGTCGTTCCGTAGGCGCCGTACCCTGCGTTGCTACTTGGTTAGGTAAACAAGGTATTTTTTCGCCAATTGGTTGGATTCCCAGGACCAACCCATGAGTTAAGGGGAAAACTTCCCTCAAGATTTTGGCTAATGAATTTTTTTGCCAACACTATCGCGTCATACACGGATAGTCCGCGCGCCAAGCCGGAAGTAATTGCCGCCGCTACCGTACAACCCGCCCCATGGGTCCAGGTCGTTTTTATGAAGGGCCGTTTAATTAGTTCGAAATGGGTCCCATCATACAACAGATCAAGCGCTTCGGTGGGGTTAGGCAATTTGGAACCCCCTTTGATAAATACGTTGGCGGCGCCCCTGCCCGCGATTATTTTTGCCGCTTCTTTCATCCGCTCCACCGACGCGATTTCTTCCATGCCGGAAAGTTGGGCCGCTTCGAATAAATTCGGCGTAACCACCTTTGCTAGGGGCAGTAATTTTTCTGCGATGGCCTGGTTTAATTCAGGGTTCAAGGCTTCATCGTTGCCTTTGCAAATCATTACCGGATCAAGGACATAATTTTTAATACTGTAAGCACTTATGTATTCACGGGTCAACTCAACTGCGTGAAACGTCCCCAGCATACCCGATTTCGCCGCCGAAACGCCTACGCCCTTAAATATCGTCTCCAGTTGCGCCTTGAGGGTTTGTTCATCAATGGGAAACACTCCATGAGCCCAATTATTATCCGGGTCCATAGTGGCGATAACGGTTACAGCGGTCATTCCATAAAGACCGTATTCCTCAAAGGTTTTTAAGTCCGCTTCAAGCCCGGCTCCCCCTGAAGCATCGGAACCGGCAATCGTCGCGATTTTAATCATAGAAAACTCCTTGTAAAAGTTTATAGGATTTCTGTATCATACTGTCAATGTATGTCCAAGCAATGGTATTCCCTGCTCCTATAAAATAAGGGCCTTTTTCACCCCCCAAGGGAGTAGCTACAACACGGCGGTTTAACTACAACCGGTAGTCCCTCCGCAGGTGTCGCACTTCATGCAGGTGCCGTTCCGTACCAAGGTAAAGGAACCGCAGGCAGGACAAGGATCTCCTTCATAACCCTTGATCCGGGCCTGACGTTGCGCCTCTGAGGCCTTGTCCGTGGGCGGTTGTGTGGGTTTTCCCTGCCGGGAAACGCGGGTTTCAGTTCCCGTCGCAAGAAGGTCCTCGGGTTTTATCTGCCCCAAATCGCTGCGGTTCAGGTAGCTTATGGCCAGGTCCCGGAAGATGTAGTCCAACACACTGGTGGCCATCTTCACGTAGGTATGACCCTGGACCAGCCCATTGGGCTCGAAGCGACTGAAGGTGAAAGCATCTACGTATTCTTCTAGGGGAACCCCGTACTGGAGGCCCAAGGACACTGCAATAGCAAAGCTGTTGAGGAGGCTGCGAAAAGCCGCCCCTTCCTTGTGCATATCCAAAAATATTTCCCCCAGATCGCGGTCGTCGTATTCCCCGGTACGGATGAAGATGGAATGCCCACCGATCTTGGCCTTCTGGGTGTACCCACTGCGACGGTTTGGTAGGCTTTTACGCCGGCTTTGGACCGAGGCCTTAGTTCTTTCCGAGGGACGCGACGTTGCGTTTAGTGTACGCTCCAAGTCCAGGATGGTATCCGCCAGAGGGTCTGTCCCCGGAGCAAAGGACGACAGGGGCTGGGACAGCTTGGACCCATCCCGGTAGAGCGCCACCGCTTTCAGACAACTCTTCCATGCAAGCATATACGCGCCCTTCACGTCCTCAAAGTCCGCGCTGTTCGGCATATTGATGGTTTTGCTGATGGCCCCGGAAATGAAGGGCTGCACTGCCGCCATCATGCCGATATGAGCGGTCCAAGAGATGGATCGCTTCCCCATTTTCCCCGAGGGCGTGGCGGTATCAAAGACGGCGTAATGCTCTTTCCGTAGCCCTGGGGCCCCCTCGATGCCCATGTTGCCGCAGGTGTAGCCTTCCGCCTCCTCAATCTCCTCCTCCATAAAGCCCAAGTGCCGTAGCAAGCTGAATCCCGGAAGACTCCAGGTGGCCTCCGGAATATGCAAGGTCTTCTCGATGAAGTCTTTGCCTACAACCCAGGGACTGAACACCCCTTCGAGGCTGAGGGCGGTCTTGACCGACTCTTCCACCGAGGCTAAGGCATCTTCGGTGAAGCCCTTAGCTACAAGAGTCTCGCTGTTAATGCCCGGCGCGCCTGAAAAAGTTTTTCGTCCGGTGGCATAGGCGCTTATTTCGTCGATGGCCTCAGGGCTGTAGCCCAGGGCTTCCAAGGCTGGGGGAACCGACTGGTTGATGATCTTAAAGTGACCGCCTCCTTCAAGTTTCTTGAATTTCACCAGAGCAAAATCCGGCTCTATCCCGGTGGTATCGCAGTCCATAAGGAGGCCAATAGTCCCGGTAGGGGCGATGGCGCTTACCTGGGCGTTTCTGAATCCTTGAGCCGTACCGAGTTCCAAGGCCCGGTCCCAGGCGGCGCGGACCGCCTCCAAAAGATAGAACGGACAAAATTCGCGCTCAATGCCTTTGGGAATCCGGTGCACCCCCTCGTATTCTTCCACCGAGGCCTTGTAGGCGGCGCGCCGGTGGTTGCGGATCACCCGGAGCATGGCCTCTCGGTTCTCAGAAAACCGGATGAAGGGCCCCTGTTCCACAGCCATACGGGCGGACTGGGCATAGGCTTCGCCGGAGAGGATCCCTGAGAGGGCCCCTGCCACCGCCCGGCCCGCTTCCGAATCATAGGGAAGCCCCATGATCATAAGGAGGCTCCCAAGGTTGGCAAAACCCAGCCCCAGGGTGCGGTATTCATAGGAAAGCTCCGCAATCTGGGGGGAAGGGAATTGGGCCATGACCACGGAAATCTCCAAGATACTGGTCCAGAGCCGAATGGCGTGAAGATAGGCTTCCAGGTTGAACATCCGTGTCTTCCGGTCATAAAAGGCACAAAGGTTGATAGAAGCCAGGTTGCAGGCCGTATCATCCAAGAACATATATTCCGAACAGGGATTGGACGCCCGGATTTCCCCCCCCGCCGGACAGGTATGCCAGTCGTTGATAGTGGTATGGTACTGGATACCCGGATCCGCACATTGCCAGGTAGAACGGGCGATCTGTTCCCAAAGATTGCGGGCCTTGATGGTTTTCTCGCTCTTCTTAGAAATCCGTCCCACCAGGTCCCAATCCTTATCGTCCAGGACCGCTTCCATGAATGCATCGCTTAAGCGCAGGCTGTTATTGGCCGATTGCCCGGATACGCTGTTATAGGCCTCTTCATCCCAGGCTGTAGAAAACACCACAGGGTTTACGGTCTTGTCTCCCTGTTCAAGACGCCGCAGCAACTGGTACAGATAGGTAGAGGGAATCTGATCCCCCAGGGCGTTTCGCAGGGCTGTGGCCAGTTCCCGGTTTTTTTCCGTCTTAAACCGGTCAGTCTCAGGCCCCCGGAATCCAGCCAGGGCCTTCTTGATGGTGTCAAGGTGTTTCTTCACCATCCGGGAACCGGTAACCATGGACGCCACCTTATGCTCCTCCTCGGCTTTCCAGTCAATGTACTGCTCTACATCGGGATGATCCGCATCCAGAGTTACCATCTTGGCTGCCCGCCGAGTGGTTCCTCCGCTCTTTATGGCCGAAGCGGACCGGTCCCCAATCTTGAGGAAGGAGAGCATCCCTGAAGAAACCCCACCACCGGACAAGCGCTCATTGGTCGCCCGCAGTCGAGAGAAGTTGGACCCTGTGCCGGAACCGTACTTAAACAGCCGAGCTTCCCGGGTAACCAAGTCCATAATACCCCCCTCGTTGACGAGGTCATCTTCCACGGATAGGATGAAGCAAGCGTGGGGCTGGGGCCGCTTATAGGCGCTGTCGGACTTTTTCAAGGTTCCATCCAGAGGGTCCACGTAATAGTGTCCCTGAGGAGGACCGTCAATCCCGTAGACCGCGTATAGCCCAGTATTGAACCATTGGGGGCTGTTCGGTGCGGCCATCTGGTGGGCAAGCATATAGCACGTCTCATCATAGAATGCCTTGGCGTCCGCTTCGGTGTCAAAGTAGTGGTGTTGCCGGCCCCAGTCCATCCAGGTATAGGCGAGACGGTGAAATACCTGCCGGGCGTCATGTTCGGCCCCGTCTTCGGGGAGCTGGTCAGCGGGATCCGACGCCGGTTTCTCCCCTTCCGGAAGGGCCCATTGCTTCCAGGCATACATGGTTTCCGTGGGCACTCCGGCCTTGCGGAAGTATTTTTGGCTTATGATATCCGTCGCAATCTGACTCCAAAAGGCCGGGACGATCACCCGGGTATCCGCAAAGACCACCTTCTGATCCGGAGTGCGAATTTCACTCTTCCGTTCCTCAAAACAGATGCCCTTATAAGGCCCATACCGAGGATCCGTAAATAAGCGTTCAATCTTCATACTGATTCCTTATACTCACTCGCACTACAGTACCTGTAGTGCCTTTAAAGAACCTTACTCTATATAAGGGGTAATATACAAGAGACGGATCCCACTGGGGTCAGACCTCGCTTCCTATCGAACTTTATTATTTACCAAAAACATTGGTTCCTATTAAAGCAAAACCGCTTCTTCGGGCCGTATTATAGTTATGAGACCTTTACGTTTGTTGCAAAGCGGGGTGTGGTACGAAATCCGTACCCGCATCAATAACCGAGAACCTTTGTTCCGGCGAAACAAGGCTTTGGCCATGTTTGCTAGGGTCTTTAAGGAGACGAAGGAGCGGTTTGTATTCCAGATTCAGGGACTACAGATTGCGGAGGATGGGTTGAGGTTCTATATCAAGCCGGCGGACGGGATGAAGCTTCCGGCTATTATGAAGTGGATGAAGCAGGTGTTTGCCCAACGGTACAACCAGGTGGCAGGGCGGGAAGGGCATATCTGGGGGGATCGGTATGGGTCGCGGATAGTCGAAGGAGAGCCGTCTGAGGTAGAGACTGAGGCGGTGGGCATTAGGGTCAGACCCCAGTACGGAAGAACACCGCCGTACCCCTCTTCACTGCCTCCAGTTCTTCTTCCTGTCATCCCGGTGCCTGAATAAAGGGCCTTAAACCCCCTGGCGGTCCAGAAGCAAGGAGCGTTTAGATACCGAATCACCTCTACCATTACCCTGTTTTAGGGACCCTTGCCCAGGATCGGCTTTTATGGTAGGATAAAAAAACTGTGTAGGAGCGGGTGTGCAATAAGGAGGTCTTATGGATGATAGAATTCTGGTGGAATGGGATGATCGGTATTTGGTGGACATTCCGGTAATAGATGAGCAACACAAAGAACTGATTCGCATGACCAACACCTTATATCAGGGTTGTCTTCAGGGGGATGTCAAGGCAAAGGTCTATTTTATGGAAACCGTTCACGGTACGGTGGACTACGTGAAGTATCATTTCTCTGCGGAAGAGAAAATTCTTGAAAGCGTTCAGTACCCGGGTATTGGAGAACATAAGAAGGAACATGAAGGGTTTATCAGGCAGATTTTTGAACAGGTTAAGAGTTTTGAGGGAGGCAGGAAGTTCGTTCCCAATGATTTTGTTCGTTATTTGAAGGATTGGATCCTCGCCCACATTGCCTTGACCGATAAAAAATACGCCGAGTATATTCATCATCTACAGAAGCAGGGAAAACTCACGACTCTGAACTTCTAAGCCCCACCAGCGGGTTTAAGGCCCGCGACTGGCCGTGGTAGTTAGGCGATGGGGTACATCCCGCCTCTTCCCTAGTCGTGTAGCTCCGCTATACCCTCCGCAGGTGCTTTGACCAAGCCTAGCATATAGGGTAAACATTACCCCGCAAGATGTAGGAACGGAGGGACGTAAGCTTCTATAACCTAACTACAGGCCCCCCAATACGCCTCCACAGTAGGTGGTTAGTAGTTTTCGGCTTTGATTTGGAAGTAGCCTTGGGGGTGCTTGCAGACCGGGCAGACTTCCGGGCTTTTCTTGCCAATCACGATATGGCCGCAGTTGCTACACTGCCAAAGCTGATCCCCATCCCGCGAGAAGACTAAGCCACCTTCGATATTGGCCAGGAGTTTACGATAGCGTTGCTCGTGTTCCTTCTCGATCCCGGCAACCAGGGAAAAAAGCCGAGCGATTTGGGGGAACCCCTCTTCTTGGGCTTCTTTGGCAAAGGCAGCGTACATATCGGTCCATTCGTAGTGTTCCCCCGCAGCGGCGTCTTTGAGATTGGCAATCGTGTCTGGGACTGTATCTCCATGAAGGAGCTTGAACCATATCTTGGCGTGTTCCTTTTCTTGCTCCG
>JAITJK010000150.1 GCA_031278935.1 Spirochaetaceae bacterium
GCAGAGAAAGGGGGTTCGAAACCTGAAAGACATAGGAAATCCAAGGGTTATCAATCCCTTGGCAGGGACCGAGGTTCTCACTCTCTCCGGCAGGAGTCGTTGCTTTCTTGGCTGCCTCATTGATTTGCCCGGCTACAATGCCAAGACACCGGCGTAGCTTGCGTACCTCAGGATACATCTGGCTCACGCTGCTCTTCTTAAAAGGACAGGTGGATAGCTTTTCGATCTTATAATAGGGAAGATAACACAGCCGCTTCAGCCACTGCATCTCCACGTAGATCCGCTTGGCGTAGGGCGAGGACGCAGATTCCACGGAGGTGTCTAAAAGGCGACAATACTCCTGTAGGCGGTTTAAGTATTCTTTCATGAAAGTCGACTCAAAATCCCGCCACTGCTCTAAAATCTCTTCCATGAACTGACCGATAGGCTGATCCGCGACACCTTCGGAGGAAACAATCGTGCTGAAAGACACCGAGCGAAGCCCCGCAAGAAGCTCGTCCAGAATACGCATTAAAATCACCACCTGGAGCAAGGGGTCTTCTGGGGCAATAAGTTCATACCCCTTGCCTAAGCCGAAAACGATGGCAAAATACGCGTAGAGGTCCGGGTAATCATCGAGCTTGTTCCACCCGGCCTGGGGAAACAGGGATTCCAAGGTCCGTAAGCCTCGTTCCAAGGCCTTGCGCTCCGATTCCTCCTCGGTCTGCCGGGCGGCAGCTTGCTGGGTCTCCCTTTTGGCCTTTTCCTGATCCTCTTCAGTCGCCCCTTGGCCGGCCTCTTCCGCAGCCGCCTGGGCCATATTGGGGGGTATGCGGTCTTCCTCCCGCACTCCGAGAAAGGCCATGATGCGGTTCTTCCGAGCGGAAAAGAACTGATCATAGGAAATCCAGCGGTCGGATACGAGCTTCAGAAACAGGGGGTATAAGAGGTACTGAATATCCTTGCGGACGATTTTATAAGCATCCAGAGCGTCCCGGATCAGTTTCTGGTACTTCTCTTTAGCTTCCATGGGGTTCTCTATGTATAAAAATTTATACAAGAGCTTATAGGCTTCGGTAATATGCTGCTCGAAGGAGAGTTTGTCCAGAATAAAGAGCGGCCGGTAGAGGTCCCGCACAATATCCGCACAGTCCACGATCCGCACCTGATGGGGGAAGCGCTGTACCCGGGCTATCACGCTGGCGATCCGTTCAATATTCCAATAGCGGATTGTATCCAGGATGGTGAAGGCAAACAAAGACATCCGCTTCATCTGCTCGTTTCGCTTCAGGTTGTTCCGGGGGAACATGGTCCGGGTAGAAATCACCACCAGTTCTATCTGTTTATAGTATTCGTTCAGCCGCTTGGTTACGAACACCGGGCTCACATAATCCGGGGCTTCCTTGAAGAAGCTAAAGGTTGCACGCAGCACCTGGCTCAGGGATTTTATGTCGAACTCCGCCTGGGCCGCGTAGCGGTCCATTTTGAGCCGTTCGCGATAGGTGGCTTTAACCGGCACTTGGGGATTATCCCCCGAGTCCAGGTCTTTCTGTCTCTTTTTTTTCTTTCGAGACGTATCCTGCGCCTCTGGGACCGCCCCTACAAGCCCCTCCGCCTCTTTTACGGCCCCAAGGGACGCATCCCTGGATGGTACCCCGGCAGCGCGCGTACGGGCTGCCTTGCGGGAAGCGCTTGCGGTGGCGGCTTTTTCCGTCCCCACGTCTCCCCCTAGGAGCTTGGCCATGCGTTTTGCCTCATCCGCATCCAGGGATCCTAAATTTCCCCGGACCCGATCTAATTCGCCAGGGGCGTATATTGCGTTATTTTCCTTTGCCATAAGGTAAGTATACCACTTTTTTAGGGGTTTGAATATGTACCTAAGTCCGGGGCATCGAGCCCTAGACCCGCAGGTACAGCTGCTCCCCTACGCCCCAGAGGTTCCGCACGGGGATTGCCGTGCCCTCCCGGTCTAGGATCGTGCCGTTATAATAGCCCAGGGGCGTCTTGAACTCTACCCGGGTGATAAGGAGGTTCAAACCGCTTTGGACAGGCTCTTGGGGCGTAAAAACGAGGTCCACCATGCCTTCCATGTCCTGAATGATCCAGGCCGCTTCATCCCCTTCTTGCATGGTAATGTACACCGGTGGCAGGTAGCTCAACGTACCGTCCACCCAAAGGACGTTTTCATTGTTTTTAAAGGTCTCTTTGGCCTGATTTTCCGCCAGGCTAAAACCAAAAGTACGCCCTTCCCGGTCAAAGCCAAAGGCCGTACCCCAGAGGCACTGCATTTGATACGGATAATACCCCTTAAAATCCCCAAAAAACCCCAGGGTTTTGGCCGGATCCAGGGAAATATGCCGACCACCGAAGACCATATCCCCTCTAACCGGCGCAAGGGTCTTATAGGCGTACATACAGCGCCGTTCAGTAAAGAGAAGGTTTACCCCCAAGGGCGTAACCTTGGTCCGGTCCACGTCGTATTCCACATGGGCGGTGAAAGACGGCCGCTCCCGGGTGGCTTCGATATCCAGGTCCACCTTGATGGTTCCGGCGTCCAGCCAGTCGTGGACGCGGAAGAAAAAACCGTAGGATCGACTGTCCACAGAGGAATTGGACAGGGTACGGGGCATTCGCCAACCGCTTAGGGGCATGATTTTTCTGAAACGCAGCCGTTCTTGGGTTTGTTTATCGTAGAGAAAGACCTGGGCCCAGCGGTACCATTTCACGTTACACAACAGGGCTTGCAGGTAAAAGCGGTCGTCCTGGATGATAAAGGACTCCCACTCTTTGATCCGGGCGTCTAAAATCCACCGAGGCAGAGGCCAGGCATAAGGTCGTTGTATGGCCATGAGGTCCACCTCGTCGAAGGCGTCGGTCCATGTACCTTGCAGGGGTTTCCCCCCTTCGATGGGGCTTGCCCGCTTGGGCTGTATTTCCCTGGTATACATATACTTCCCTCCCCCATAATACCCGATCCCTCGTTAATATACCACCATTTACCATGGAGGTGAATTAGGGGGCCACGGGGTTATTGGATTTGGGTTATGTTAAGGCTGATTTCCATTAAATCTACCCAGTCAGGGTACGATGAATATACCATACTGGGAACACCACCGGGCTTGCGCTAAGTAAGGACGCCCCACGAGATATAGAGGAACGAAGGGACGTACACCTGCCTGTATCCCTACCCACGCAGATCCCCTACCCGTTTGCGGCAAGCGCGGGTGGACCAGTCGGCTAGTTGATCCTCCCCCAGGGGGCCAAGGCTGAAATATCTGGCCTCAGGGTGGGAGAGGTACATACCGCATATCGAGGCGGCAGGGATAAGCATAGCCGATTCGGTCAGAGTAAAGCCGCAGCGTTCCTGGGCCTGTAATAAATCGCAGACCAGCCGTTTGTCCTCATGATTCGGGCACATGGGATACCCAAAAGCGGGCCGAATCCCCCGTAACGGCCCGTCAGCTGTGCCGCCACGCCATTCCACAAGAACCCGACGGTGCAACTCCTCTGCAAAAGCCTCGGCCAGGCTGTTGGCCAGGGTCCCGGCAAGCAGGTTTTCATAGGGGTCCTGGAGTTCCCGAAGCCCAAAGCCCGCGCTCAAGACAAAAAGTCCGATCCAGTCGAAGGCCCCCTCCCCCCGCAGTTCCATAGGAAGCACAAAATCCGCTATACAAGGGTTGCCGCTCCCTTCGGACCTACGCCCTTGGTTACGGAGAAAAGCAAACCGGGTGATTTCCCGCTCCGTGTCCTGGGGATCGTATACAAGAACATCGTCCCCCTGGGATAAGGCCGGAAACACCCCAAGTACGCCCCGCAGTTGCAAGACCCCTGCCGCAGCAAGGGACGATAGGCGTGCCTTGGCGTCTTGCAGGAACTCGTCGCGGGCCTCGCCGCTCATGGTCTGAACCCCGCCTGACCAGGAGCGCAGAAAGCCCTCCCAGTCCAGGTACGGCAGTACCCGGCTCATGGGGTACTCATCCCAGACGCGAATACCCCTGCGCTCCGGTTTCTCGGGCAGCGGCGACCAGGAAAGACGGACCCGGTTGGCCCGAGCCTCCTCAAGGGGGATGAGGCTGCGCCGGGCCTCGAGGCGTTCATGCCGGGCCACGGCTTCCCGGTAGGTTTCCTTGAGGGACGCAAGAAAGGCAGGACGTTCAGTTTCAGAAAACAAGGCCCGGACCGTCTCCGCCGCCCGGCTCGCATCGGGGACATACACCACCGGACCGGAATACTCTGGGGCAATCCGTAAGGCCGTGTGGACCAAACTGGCGGTGGCCCCACCGATGAGCAGGGGAATCCCTAGGCCTCGGCGCTCCAATTCCTGGGCAACCCGGATCATCTCGTCTAGGGAAGGGGTAATAAGCCCGGAAAGGCCGATGATCCCCACCCGCTCCTCCTCGGCGGTTTGGAGGATCCGTTCTGCGGGAACCATCACCCCCAGATCCAGAATCTCATAGCCGTTACAGCCCAGCACCACGGCGACAATATTTTTCCCAATGTCGTGGACGTCCCCCTTCACCGTGGCAAGGAGGATCCTCCCCCGAGACGAAACGTCGTCCGAGGGCGACTGGGCGCGCTTCTCCTCCTGCATAAAGGGCTCCAGTACCGCCACGGCCTTTTGCAGTACCCGAGCGCTGCGGATCACTTGGGGCAGGAACATACGGCCTGCGCCGAAGCGATCTCCCACCTCCTGCATTCCTTGCATCAGAGGACCTTCCAGCAGGTCCAAGGCCCGAGGGTAGCGCTCCCGCAGGGTCAGCACGTCCGCTTCAAGGGTGTCGTCTATACCGGTCAGCAGGGCCTCTAGGACCCGTTCTTCAGGATCGACGCTATTTACCAGGGAACCACCCGCTGTAGAGGCGTACTGGGGGGAATCCTTGGTTGCCGCTTCCCCTTGGTACGCCAGGGCGGCCCGCAACAGGACCTCCGCCCCATCGGGGCGGGTACAGAGGATCACCATCTCCGCCGCCTCCCGTAGCGATGGGTCCAGGTCCTCGTAGGGGATCATGGTTCCGGGATTCACGATGGCCAAGGAAAGCCCTGCGTCCATAGCGTGCTTGAGCAAGACCGCGTGCATAGCCCTTCGCACGGGCTCGTTTCCCCGAAAACAGAAGGAGAGATTGGCAATACCCCCGGAAACCTGGGCATAAGGGCAGTGAGCGCGGATCCACCCGCAAGCACGAATAAAGTCCAGGGCGTATCGGTCATGGTCGGGAATGCCCGTAGCAATGGTCAGGACCACGGCGTCGAAGATAATATCCTGGGGAGGAAAACCATCCTGTACCAAGAGGTCGTAGGAGCGCCGGGCCACGGCGATTTTACGCTCATACGCTGCAGCCTGGCCCTCCTCATCAAAGAGCATGACCACCACTGCGGCCCCATACCGATGGGCCAGGCGGCTTTTGCGCAGGAATTCCCCCTCCCCGTCTTTAAGGCTTAGGGAGTTCACCAGGCCTTTGCCCTGAAGCAGTTTGAGTCCCGCCTCAAGGACTTCCCAACGCGAACTATCCAGCATGATAGGAGCGCGGGCAATGTCCGGGTCCGAAAGGGCGAGGCAGAGAAACTGGGTTAAGGCGGCTTTGGCATCGAGCAAGGGATCGTCCATGCTAACGGTAATGCCCTCGGCCCCTTGAGCAAGCATGGACCGGGCAATCCCCAGGGCCTTAGGGTAGGCTTCTTGCTGAATGCAGGCGAGAAACTGCCGGCTCCCAGACACATTGGTCCGTTCCCCGATTTTCACGAGCTTCCCCGGGACCGCTTCCACCGCCTCAAGGCCTGAGAACAGGGTTTTACCGGGGTGTTCCGGCACAACCCGGGGGGGATAGCCTTGGGCCACCGCGGCAATGGCGGCGATATGCTCCGGGGTGGTCCCGCAGCAGCCCCCCAGGATGTTTACAAGTCCCTCCTGCATATAGCTTTCCAGGCACGCAGCCATAGAGGCCGGGGAGTCATCATAGGCGCCAAAGGCATTGGGCATCCCCGCATTGGGGTGGAGGCTGGTAAAACAGGGCGCGAAGGCGGCAAGCTCCTTGCTGTAGGCCTTGAGCCGGGACGCGCCAAAGGAACAGTTAAGCCCCAAGGACCAGGGCGCTCCGTGCAAGACCGAGACGCAGAAGGCGGCCAGGGTCTGCCCCGAAAGGAGCCTCCCTGCGGCATCGGAGATGGTGGCGGAGATCATCACCGGCAGAGCGCGGCCCCGTTCTTCCCAGAGCCGGGAGAGGGCGAACAGGGCGGCCTTGGCGTTCAGGGTATCGAAAATGGTTTCCAGCATGATAAGGTCCGCGCCGCCGTCCATAAGCCCCCGGACGTTATCGTAATAGGCCTCTTCCAATTCGTCCCAGGAGACGCCCCGTCTACCCGGATCCTGTATATCTGGGGAAAGGCTTGCGCTTTTCGCGGTAGGCCCTATGCTTCCCGCCACAAACCGGGGTTTATCCGGGCTGCAAAAGGCATCTGCGGCCTTGCGGGCCAAAGACGCGGCGGCGAAACTGATCTCATAGGCAAGCGCTTCAAGGCCATAATCTGCCAGGGAAACAGCGGTGGCATTGAAGCTACAGGTTTCGATAATATCCGCGCCGGCCTTGAGGTAGGCCCTATGAATGGAAGCAATCAGTTCTGGTTTAGTGAGACACAAAAGGTCGTTACACCCCGCAAGGCCGACGCCGTGGTGAGCAAAGCGGCTTCCCCGAAAATCCGCCTCCCCGAGGCCCTGGGATTGAATCATGGACCCCATGGCACCGTCCAAGATAAGGATCCGCCGGGACGCTAGGTCCGTAAGCTGTTCCTGGGTATTCATGGCTGCATGGTAACACACCTAGGACCCGTACACAATGGGGATAAGGCCGGGCGAGTACGGCGAAGCAATCCGGCGCGGTGGCTCAAGGGGATTGCTTTGTCGCTTATGCTTCTCCCAATGACCTGCGGCCTTGATTAAGCAGGGACAGAAAGGCCTCCTCGTCTATGATGGGAATCCCCAGGGAGCGAGCCTTCTGGTTTTTACCCGAACCGGATTCGCGGTCCGGCGTTACCAGATAGGACAGGTCCTTCCCTATGGCGGATTTTACCGTACCCCCCAGGGCCTTTACTTTTTCCCGCGCCTCGCTGCGCTTCATCCTCTGCAGTTCCCCGGTAAAACAGAAGGAAAACCCCCTAAGCGGTTGCCCCGTGTCAGGCGGCGGCAGGGCTATGGAGATGACCCCCGCAGCCAGGACCGCATCCATGTCCGCTGCGGTTTCCGCTAGGCCCGTACAGATGGCTCTAGCAGTAATGTCCCCAAGACCATACACCGCCGCCAGGTCCTCCGCCTGGGCCGAGCGCAGCGCCTCTAGGGTGTTAAACCCTGCGGCTACCACTTTCTCCATAATGGTCTCTCCCACCCCCTCAATATCAAAACCCGCCACAAAGGCCGCAAGGCTTAGGATGCGAGGCGTACGGATATGGCGGATCACCTTGGCCGCAGACAGCTCCCCCATGCGCTCGAACTCTGCCACCTCTTCTTGGGTGAGGGTATAGAGATCGCTAAGCTGCCGAATCCGTTGGGCCTCAAAAAACTGGCGAAGCAGCTTCTCCCCCAGTTCCCGGATGTCCAGGACCGCCACCCACTTGTGCAAGCGGTGCAAAAGCCGCTTGGGACAACCGGGATTGGGGCAGTAAAGCCGGCTGCCCCCGTCTTCTAGGGGCGTTCCGCAACTTCCGCATAGGGTCGGCAGGGAAATCTCCGTCTTTTCCCCTGCTTCCGGAAGAGTACCGGAAGGGGCCAGACCCTGGATTTTCGGGATGATTTCTCCCCGTTTCACCACCGCTCCGGCGGATCCTAGGGTGAGGCCCAGGGATCGAATCATGTCGGGGTTATTCAGATTTGCCCGTTGCACCGTGGTTCCAGCGAGGCGCACCGGGTCTATCACGGCGATAGGGGTATAGGTAGCCCCCGATTCGCTCCACTCTACGGAGCGCAGGATGCTGTAGGCCACCTCTGGATCGAACTTGAAGGCTATCTGCCGTTCGGGCCGGTCTCGGCGAAGGTCCGCCATATCGGTTTTCCGGTCCTTGACCACCAGGCCATCAATGTCGATGGGCAAAGCATCCCGCTTACTCGAGACGGCTTCCCGATAGGCGATGACTTCCTCGGCATCGGTAAAAGTCGCCGTCTCCGTAACCTGAAAGCCCCGGTCTTTAAGCCATCGCACCTTTTCTAGCTCGTCCTGAAAGTAGCCGTCGTCCCCCATCGCGGCGGCATCATAGCAGATGAGCCTCAGGTCTTCACAGCCCTGGCCGTCCTTGCGGCGCATAAGGCCATTAGCCGCATTACGGCAGTTGGCCTTATCGGCATAGCCTTGGCGCCAGACCGCTCGGGTCATCACCACCTCTCCCCGGATCCCTCCGGTAAAGGGCATATCCAGCCTGGGGAGTACACCGGCCATGCGCCGGGCATTACGGGTGATCTCATCGCCCATAAGGCCGTTTCCCCGGGTAATGGCCCGGACGAGGGCGCCCTGTTCGTATTGGAGCTCCAAGCTCGCCCCGTCGAGTTTGTACTGCACCACAAAGGTATCCGGGGCGATTTTCCCGGCCCAGTCGCGAAAGGCCTCAGGATTTGCGGCTTTTTCCTGGCTGCCCATGGGGATGAGGTGCCGGGCTTTAGGGAAGCCGTCCAGGGCATCCGGGCCAATCTGGTGGAGTACGGGGCTGTCGGGCTTGATCCGCTTGAGCGTATCCCAGAGCTCATCAAAGGCCGCATCGGAAATCTCCGCTTCGCCGTTATAATAGGACCCCTGATAGGCGCGGATCCGCGCTTCCAGGACTTCTGCATCTTGTTCAAGGGTCTGTTTCATTGAACCGCCTCACACCAAATTTCATATATGCCATGACCTTGGGCGAGACCCTTGCGCTCAAAGGCCGTCTTGGGCCGCCAGCTCTTGGGAGGGGCAAAACCCCCATGGGGATTCACCAGGTGGTCTGTTGCAGCCAGTTCCCGCAAGGCCCATTCCCCGTAGTCCGCCCAGTCGGTAACCAGGTAACAATACCCTCCTGAGTGGAGCTTCCGGGCAAGGAGATCCGTGAAGGGCCGGCTTATGAGACGGCGTTTATGGTGCCGTTTCTTGGGCCAGGGGTCCGGGAAAAACACGTGAAAGCCCTGGACCGTGTGGTCGGGGATCATGCTTTGGATGACCTCCACCGCGTCCGCCTCGATGATTCGCAGGTTCAAAAGCCCTCGGGACTCGATCTCCCGCAGAAGCCGGCCAATCCCGGGACGATGGACTTCAATGCCCAGGTAATTGATCTGGGGATTATCCTGGGCAATCTGGGCCGTCGCCACGCCCATGCCAAAGCCGATTTCGATGATCAGCGGCTGGATGGAGCGAAAGAGGGCCTCATAGTTAAGGAACGTGGGGCTAAAAGGAACCGCATACGGGGAACGGAGGGTTTCATAGGCCTGGCGCTGGGCGTCGCTCATCCGCCCACTGCGGCGCACATAGCTTTTAATCCCGCAGGACCGCATTACTTCTTCCATAGCCAGGAGTGTACCGGTTTTTAGGAACTCCTGCCAACCACCTGCGGTGGCGGCGTATTGAGGAGCCGTGGGGTGAAGAATAGGGACGTTATGACGGCTAGACGTACGTATATACCTCTACAGGGAGTGGTCACCGTAGGTAGGGATAGGCGCTTGTTTTTCGGACGCCCTTATGGCTATAGTGATTGGCTATGAGAGATGTGTGGAAAAAAGCCTTGAGTCTCTTGGTGGTGGGCCTTGCGGGCCTCCTTTTCTCCACCCGGGTCGGGGCCGAGGATAAACGGACCAGTCCTGGGGATACCCGAAGTATCCCCCTTGAGCTTTTTTTGATTATTGACGGTTCTGCGGCCTTGAGCTCTGTACAAGACGAGGTGGTCCGATGGCTCCACGAACAGGTGGTGGATAGAATCCTCCGAGAGGGGGATACCTTCACGGTGTGGCTCGCCCGGGAAAAGGGGGAGGCGATCTTTTCTGAGCGACTGAGAGGCGTGGGGGATAAGGCGCGGATTAAACGGGTCCTCCAGGCTCTGCCCTTGCAGGAAGGGTCCGTGAATTTCGCTGTCCCCATCCGGGAAGCTACGGCCCGATCCCAGCGCTCATCCGCCCTCACCTATACCCTTTTGATAAGCGGGTACGCTTCGGGGCCGACTCCCTCCCTGGGAGGGGACGCGGTGGGGCTACTGCGCTTCACTCGGGTGGAAGAATTTTCCGGGTGGCGGGCCACGGTGGTGGGCCTGGGGATAAATTCTCGGGTAAGGCAGGCCGCCGCAGCCTATATGCAATATCATCCTTAATAAAGAAGCCTGAGAGGTTTAGCGCATGACGAGGAAATTTTTCCGCCTTTTGACGGGTATGGTTTTCATCACCCTCGGCCTCGCCCTCGGGGCGTTACGCCTATTTCCCCAGTATTTTTTCCGGCCTAGTCGGGGCAAAGAGCAGCGTCAGACTCAAGTCATCATCCCCCAGGCCCTAAACGCTTCTTTTCCGGGCAGGCCGGGGGGCGAGGAACGGCTTCCCTATGAGGCTTATATGCAGACCAAGGTGGCCCTGCAAGAGGGGGAACTGCTTATAAGCCTCTTGACTGAAGACTTTGACGGCCTTCCGGGAGAGGAACAGATCATCACCTACCGAAATTTCAGCGCCGAAAGCGAAGCGGAAAGGTCAGTGTATATTACTTACGTGGATTTTGATGAGGATACCCAGGAGTATAGCCGGATTTGGAGTGTCCCTACAGGGATAACTCAGCCGGGGACGGTTTCTTTGTATACCAAGGACCTCATCGGTGACCGAAGCGTCTGCGTGATCCTTTCGGGGATGAACGGTGAAGGGGAGCAAATCCTCAAGGCCTTTAGAAAGAACCCGACGGGGTCAGACCCTCTTAGGGCGGAACCCTTTGATGTAATAGCGGATATACAGATAAGTGGCGCCATTAGCATCCGGGAAGTGCGTCGTAGCCAGGCCTACCAGAACGGCCTTGCCCGAGGGCAAAGTTTTTCCCTGGTGGCATACGGCCGAGCCCAGGGGCCTGCGGAAACGGGGAGCACGGATACGGTGGATCAGACGGAAATCATCTACGCTTATGATCCTGCAATCGGACGCTATGAACAAAGTAGCTTCACAGTCATCCCCAGAAGTCAGATAGAACAGCGCCGCCTCCGGGAGGTATTAAGTGGGGGGACTACGTCTTTTGAGGCTTTTGTTGACGGCCTGTGGTACTACGTGAGCCCCCAAGGGACCTTGGACAGTCGGCAGTATATTTATTTCGATCCCCAAAACCGGGAGCTTGTTTTCTTCGGGGAAGAGGCCCAGCAGGTGTTTACCTGGCAGAAGTCCAGCGTTACCCGGTACGGTCTGTATATCGCGAGCCAAAATATATCCGTTACGACCCTGCGCCGCTTTTTGGACCTAGAGCTTGAGTCGGTGGACCGCATACGAGTGCGGGTTTCCGAAGACGTACGACTCAAAATTGGGGTCAATACCTCCTGGGACGGGGTCTACCGGAAAGCCAGCGTCCTTCCCGTCTCCGATGGGGAGACTCCATCCCCCGCACTCCCCACGGTGGACGGGGTGTACTCGGGGGCCTGGGGGAAGCTCCAATTTTTCCCTAATGGGGTCTATGAACTAAGTTCCCGGGAGAGCAACCGCACGGGGCTCTACGCGTTTTTCCTTATGGGGGACGAGAAGCTGTTGGAACTGCGCCCGGAATATACCCTCAAAGGCGCCCATAAAGACCTTAAGGGCCGGCTTTCCCGGGAAACCTATCTCGTAGAATACGCTCCGGGGGAAACTGGGAATCCCGAAGGAAATCTTACCCTGTTTCCGGTCCGTTTAGGCGCCAAGGGTATCCAGAAGCTCCACGAAAACCCCGTGTTTCTCGTGGCCTACGAACCGCTTACGGAAAAGCCCCTGGAAGTCGTGCAGGAAAGCCCGGTGAACCAGGAGGACCCCGTGCCGGTCTTGAGTTACAGTTCCAGTCCGCTTTATTTCAGCCCGGATAACGACGGGGTGGATGACGAGCTTTTTATAAGCTTAAGCGCGGCCTCGGAAGTTCCTATTGTGTCCTGGGCCTTTCAAATCCGGGAACCTCAACCGCCCTATCAGGTGTTTTACCAACTGGAGGGCCAAGGCCAAGCTCCGGCACGGATTACCTGGAACGGCCGGAGTACCAAGGGAGAATTAGTCCAGGCCGCCACGGATTATCCCTTTACCTTTACCGCCTTAGACAGCCGGGGCAAAGAAGGTTCCCTAAACGGCACTATCGGGGTGGACGTGCTGATCATTCGGGAGGAGGATGGTCTACGGATTCAGGTGCCTTCGATTATCTTCCGGGCGGGGTATGCGGACTTTCTTGAGCTTGCCCCGGATATTAGAGCCAATAACGACCGGGTTTTACGGCGGATTGCGGAGATTTTGAATAAATTCCGGGATTATTCAGTTCGGGTAGAGGGGCACGCCAATCGCACCCAGCTGGACGCGGCAGAAGAAGAGCGACTGGAGCTTCAGCCCTTAAGCCAATCTCGTGCCCGGGCGGTGGTAAACCAACTGGTGGAATTCGGGGTGAGCCGCAGCCGCCTAACCGCCATAGGTATGGGCAGTACCAAGCCGGTGGTTCAGTTTGAAGACCGGGACAACTGGTGGAAAAACCGGCGGGTAGAGTTCATCCTCATCAAATAGCCACTACTTTTGGGGCAGCAAGGCGGTGGGTGTAGAAACAGGGGTCAGACCCTAATCACAGACCTTGTTCCAAAACGGCAAGTGCCGGTGGTGAAGCGCCCTACAGTCCCTCACCACGCGGCCGGCCAAGGGCTAGACTTCCACAGCAGGTGAGGGGAAAAGGAGGGTGAAGACGGCGGGAGCAGTTTCTACAAAATGAACCTGGAGGGCTGCCTTGAGTTCTTGGTCTAAGTCCGCCCAGTCTTCCTCGTTGTCCTGGGGGAGTACCACCTGCTCCATGCCGTTCCGTAGGGCCGCAAGCAGCTTTTCCTTGAGCCCGCCGATGGGCAGTACCCGGCCCGTCAGGGTAAGCTCTCCAGTCATGGCAAATCCCGGCTGTGGAGGCCTGTGGTAAAGGGCCGAAAAAAGGGAAACCGCTAGGGTAATCCCTGCGGAAGGCCCGTCCTTGGGGATGGCTCCTTCAGGAACGTGGACATGAAAATTACTTTTGCCCAGGTCCTCCTTAAAGGCATAGCGATCCTGAACGCTCCGTAAATAGGATACCGCAATGCTGCCGCTTTCTTTCATCACTTCCCCGACGTTGCCCGTGATAAGTAGTTCTCCAGTCCCCTCAAAACAGCTGGTTTCCACCGGCAGAAGAACGCCCCCGGTTTCGGTCCAGGCAAGGCCGTAACAAACCCCAAGGTGGGTCTCTTTGAACAGCAGTTCCGGTTTGTATTTCCGTCGGCCCAGCAGGGTTTCAAGGGCGTCCCGATCTACGGTCCGTGCAAAGGACGGCAAGGGTTTCTCCTGCGTTCCATAGCCCTGTTCCAAAGCATCCCGGGCAATACGCCGGATGCACCGGGCCAGTTCCCGTTCAAGACCCCGTACCCCGGATTCCATGGTCCAGTACCGGATGATGGCCCGTACCGCCTCGTCGGTGAAGGCGATCTGCGCGCGGTCAAGGCCATGTTCGGTCCGTACCTTGGGCAACAGAAAGCGCTGGGCCATGGGCAACTTCTCATGTTCCCCATACCCAGGGATTTCAATGATTTCCATGCGATCCAGCAAGGGATAGGCCAGGGTATGCAGGGAATTGGCAGTGGTAATAAACAAGACCTGGGAAAGATCGTAGCTTAACTCGAGATAATGATCCGTAAAGGTACTGTTCTGTTCGGGATCCAGAACCTCAAGCAGCGCCGCCGCAGGGTCTCCCCGGAAGTCGCTTGCTAATTTATCTATCTCGTCCAGAAGCAGTACCGGATTCACCGTTCCGGCTCTGCGGAGGGCTTGCAGAATCTTACCAGGCAGGGCTCCCACATAGGTCTTCCGGTGCCCCCGGATTTCCGCCTCGTCCCGAAGGCCCCCCAAGGATATCCGCACAAAACGCCGTCCTAGCGCCTGGGCCACGGATTTACCGAGGCTGGTTTTCCCCGTTCCCGGAGGCCCCACGAAACACAGAATCGGAGCCTTGCCCCGAGGGGGAAGCTGCTCTTGGTCCAGGGCCATAAGATGGTGCACCGCGATAAATTCCAGGATTCGTTCTTTGGGCTTCTGTAAAGCCAGATGGTTCGCATCGAGTATGGCTTTCGCTTCCCTCAGGTCCCCGGCGTCTTGGCTCGCCTCGTTCCAGGGAAGCTCGGCAATCCATTCCAGATAGCCGCGAAGGATCCCGGCTTCCGGGGAAAGGGGCTGGAGCTTGCGTAACCGGACAAGCTCCTTGCGGGCCTTGTGCAACACCTCTTCCCGGGGAGCTTTAAGCTCAATGGCCTTTTCGAGTTCCCTCAGGTCATCTTCCCCCTGGTCCCGGCCCAACTCCTTGTGGATTTCTTTAAGCTGTTCGTGAAGGACATATTCCCGTTGGTTTTTCTCCATGCGGATTTTTACCTGGGCGCTGATGGTACGCTGAATGCCAAAGATTTCATTTTCCTTTTCCAGGGTTTCAAGAATCGTTTCCAAGCGCCCCCGGGGGTCCTCCATACTGAGGAGGACTATTTTTCGTTCCACCTTGAGGATCAGGGCATTGCAGATAAGGTTGGCCAGTTGTTCAGGGGTTTCCGCCTTTTCTACTGCGGCAAAAGTCTCAGTCCCGACCTTTTTAGTGAATTCTCCGTACTGAACAAAGGATTTTTGCACGCTTCGCATGAGGGCTATGGTTTCACTGCTCAGGGGATCCGCTTCCCCCCCCGGAATGGGTTCCACGCGGACCAAAGCCAAGTCATGTTGTTTGCTGGAAGATGCGATGGTGGCCCGGTATTCACCCCGTAGCACCACCCGGAAGGTATGGTCAGGCAGTCGTAAGTGCTGCACAATACACATCACGCTGCCTGAAGGGTAGGTTTCCCCTCCCTCCTGGACTTTAAGACACGCCGCAAAAAGACGCATATCCCGGCGTAGGGCCTCGCTCACCGCGGCCATGCCCAATTTATAGGTGATAAACATCGGCGTCGTAGTGTGGGGAAACAACACCAGTTCCCGCAAGGGGAGTAAAGGAAAGTCTTCCCCTGCTCCGGAGGTCCGATCTTTGGATTTCTCTTTTACATTTCCTTTCAACACGGAAAGGAGATTCATGCGCTTTTTTGGTATGGATGGATTTCAGGGGGTTCAGATTTCTCCACCACCTCCTGGGTAATAATGACCCGTTTGCTTCCCTCCATAGAGGGAATCTCAAACATAATATCGGTCATAAGTTTCTCCACAATGGCCCGAAGTCCCCGGGCGCCGGTCTTCTGCTTAATCGCCGTATCCGCGATGGCGTTTATGGCCCCTTCGGTAAACTCAAGTTTCACGTCGTCTATGGCCAAGGATGCCTGGTACTGCTTGACAATGGCGTTCCGGGGCTCGGTGATGATACGCTTAAGCTCCTCCCGTTTCAGTTCTTCCAAGCTCACCGTAATGGGAAGCCGTCCAATGAATTCAGGGATCATCCCGAAATGGATGAGATCGTCCGGGTGCATAGCGTCGTACAGTTCTTTAAGATTCTTGCCGGTTTTATCTCGTACCTCCGCGCCAAAACCCAGAGGATGTTGCACCACCCGCCGTTCAATGAATTTGTCCAAACCTAAAAAAGCGCCTCCGCAGATGAAGAGAATGTCCGTAGTATCAATGCGGATCATTTCCTGGTTCGGGTGTTTGCGCCCTCCCTGGGGCGGTACAGAGGCAATGGTTCCCTCGATGATTTTGAGCAGCGCCTGTTGAACCCCTTCCCCGGATACGTCCCGGGTAATGGAAACGTTTTCTCCCTTACGGGCGATCTTATCGATTTCGTCGATATATACGATACCCCGTTCCGCAGCGGAAATGTTTCCCCCGGCGTTCTGAATCAGCTTGAGCAGAATGTTTTCCACATCCTCCCCCACATATCCCGCTTCGGTCAACGTAGTGGCATCCACAATAGCAAAAGGCACTTTAAGCTTCTTAGCCAGGGTTTTGGCCAGGAGGGTTTTACCTGTGCCTGTAGGCCCGATAAGCAGCACATTGGATTTCTCGATTTCCACCTCGTCCTGCCCCTTGGAAGGATGGGCGATCCGCTTGTAGTGGTTATATACCGCCACCGAAAGGGCTCGCTTCGCCAGATCCTGGCCGATGATAAAGAGGTCCAGGTAACTCTTAATCTCCCGGGGGGTGGGAATATCCCCGGTAAACTGGGTGGAAAGCTCATGATCCTCCTCGGAAAGGATCTTACGGCAGACCTCGACACATTCATCACAGATAAATACGTCATTCGGTCCGGCAATGAGCCGCCGCGCCATATCCGCACTTTTACCACAAAAAGAACAGGCCCGCTCAAATCCGCCAGAACCACCATTACGAATTCTTGCCATGTTTTTCCCTCATTAAAATCGCATCCACCACGCCGTAGGCAACCGCATCCTCGGCGGACATATAAAAATCTCGTTCCATATCCAAGGCGATCTGCTGCCGGTCTTTCCCCGTGTGCCGGGCAAAATAATCCACCAGGATTTTTTTTAAGCGTAGGATCTCCTTGGCTTGAATCCCAATGTCCCGGGCCTGCCCCTGGGCGCCGCCCCAGGGCTGATGCATCAGGACCCGGGACGAGGGGAGCACATAACGCTTCCCCTTGGCCCCAGCAGTGAGAATCAAGGCCCCCATACTAGCGGCTTGGCCCAGACAAATGGTCTGCACCTCAGCCTTAACGTACTGGATGGTGTCATAAATAGCCAACCCCGCCGTAACCGTACCCCCTGGGGTATTGATATAGAGGTTTATATCTTTCTCCGTATCTTGGCCGTCCAAAAAAAGCAACTGCGCCACCACCAGGTCCGCACTGAGATCGTTGATTTCCCCATCCAAGAATACGATCCGGTCTTTTAATAACCGGGAATAGATGTCATAGGGCCGCTCCCCCATACCGGTTTGTTCAACCACCATGGGGACTAGGGTGTTCATCTTTTCATTCATAGCGCTGTGCTATCCTTCTGTTCCTTCAGCTCGAAATAGGAGAGGGGATTCCCGATGGTAACGGTATTCTCTGCAAGCAGCAATTCGTGGACCTTCCGATCTTTAATATTGTCTATCACTATATCTTTCCGCGCCTCTTCCGCTTCATAATAGGTACGGACCTCTGCTTCCTGGGTCTGGGTCTCGGCGGCAATCCGCGCGTATTCCTTTTGGATTTCTTCTTCTGTGGCCTCAATGTTCCGGTTTTTTATGATGGCTTCTACGATGAGCCGGCTCTGTAGGGCCTTGACTACGCTGGGCCGCCATTTTTCTGCCAAAAGGTTGGCGGGGCTATCTTTTTTCGTAAAATCCGACCCCGCTTCACCAGGAAGCTGTAAACCCCGGATTAAATCCCGGAAGCGGGCGTTCAGCTGAAAGCGCACCATAGATTCAGGAATATCCACAGGACTGGTTTCCATGATCTTTTCCAAGAGCTTATTGATTTTATTCGTATAAACCCACTGATCCGCCTCTTCGCTCAAATGTTTCCGAATACTCTCTTTTAGGTCTTCCAGGGTCTGGTATTTTTCATCCACATCCTGGGCGAAGTCGTCGTTTAGTTCAGGAAGTTCCCGTTCTTTCAAGGCCGTGAGGCTTACTCGAATCTTCTTGGTCTTTCCCGCAAGATCCTGATCATAAAAATCTTCAGGATACGCCTTCTCAATATCCCGCGTTTCTCCCCGCCGCATCCCCAACATATCATCATCCAGGCGATAGATATTGGCTGCGGAACCCAGGGTAAACACAAAATCCTGCCGCTCCGTGCCTGAAATGACCTCACCCGCATCGTCCAGTTCGCTGTACTGGATGGTAACCATGTCGCCTTTGGCCGCCTGGGCGTCGTCCCCCTTGTCGAACACCATGGCGTTCCGTTGTCTGAGGGTTTCCAGTTCCCGCCGTACGTCCTCATCGGTAACGCTTGCTTGAGGAATCTCCACGGTCAATCCCTGCCAGGGACCTAAGACAATCTGGGGCAGCACCTCATAGACCACGGAAAAAACCAAGTCCGCTTCCAAATCGAGTTTCGGCTCATCCTGGACCTCTGGGGTCGAATAAGGCAAGGGGCGGTCCGCATCGGGAAAGGCCGGATCTTCAAAGACCTGAGTAACCGCACGATCCAGGAGCCGGGTCAGGGTCTCGGCCTTGAGGGAATCCCCGAATTTTCGTTCCAGCACGGTTTGGGGCGCCTTCCCTTTACGGAACCCAGGAATCTGGAGAGCCTTACGATACTCCGCTACGGTCTGATCATACTCAGCATTCAGATCCTCTTTGGCTACCGTGATGGTTAATCGTATGGCGGAATGTTCAAGCCGGGTTAATTCTTTAGATATGGTCACGCTGATTCCTCTTTAATTAACGAAGGTCTTGTCACCCGTGCAGCCAGTGGTTCAAGGAAAACACCCTTAAGCCGCCTTGTTCGCTATATGCACTATGAGTGAACTGCTTTGACAACACAAGGGCAGCCAGGATACCTGCAGGTAACGTTCATAGAGGATACGGTATGCTCGTACCACGCTGTACTTGTCATTACTATGGAAAATAGCAGTTTATTGGACATTCGTCAATAGGGTCGCTTGTGCGCCTCGATGACAGACACCTAGAGCGCCTACCCCCACCCTCGTTCCCAGGGCGGCCTTAGCCCCGGATACTCCGCACCCGGATGATCCCTTCAACGGCGAGAATCTGTTCCAGGGCGACTAGGGGAATCTCTTGCTCCGTATCAATGATATTGTAGGCGTATTCGCCCTGATGATGGTTAATGAGGTCCATGATATTGATCCCTTCCCGGGCCAGAATCGTGGTAATTTGACCGACCATATTGGGAATATTCCGGTTTGCCACCAGCAGCCGATGGGGAGAGCGCTGTTCCAAGGAACACCGGGGAAAATTAACCGAGTT
>JAITJK010000169.1 GCA_031278935.1 Spirochaetaceae bacterium
ACAGGCCCCGCCGGAACTGACCACGCCGTCAAACCCCAGCTTAAGGATATGCGGACTGATTTGAATCCGGGGCCGCCCGGTGCAGATATACAAGAGATGCCCCTTTTCCCGGGCTTCCCTACAGGCCCGCCGGGCGGAGCGGGGAACGTAATTATGATCCGCTAAGGTGCCGTCAATATCCAGGAACACCATCTTTTGATTCATCGAGGCAAACTCTCCGTAATTCGTTTGATATGTAAGGCCAAAAACACGAGATCGCTTTGCAGGGGCTCCCAGCCCTCGGTGTCCCGGAGGTACGCACATATCCGGTCGCAACACGCCGAAGCCTCAGGGTAGCGCTGCATAACCAAGACGTATAATTCATCATCCGCAGGTTGGGCCTTCTGGTCCGGCCGGACGGTATACTTGAGCACCAGATTTCGCAGATGCAGCACAAAAGGCATCACGTCAAAGGCTTCCTCGTCAAAGGTTATATGGAAGTAATCCTTAATAATCCCGATGATATCGCTCGTGATGGCCACGATTTTGAAGGTGGTGGACATATCCGCCGCGTCGATCTCCGCGTTGATGAAGTGCAAGGCGATGTTAACCGCCTCGGATTCGGGAAAAACGAGCTGCCGTTCTTCCCGGATGATGTCCAATCCCCGCAGTCCAGCCTCGAATTCCCGAGGATACAGGTGCCGCAGGTCCCATTTGAGGGGGGTAGGCACGGTGGTATGTTCTTCTTGCAGGAGCTTGAAGGCGATAGAGAAGTGGTCCGCCAGGGCAACCACCACGCTGGGGTTAAGGGGGCTTGGTAACAGGGTTTTGCCACAGTCCACGACTTTAGTAGCCAGGAGGATGTATTCGTAAGCCAGGTCGGAGAGGGTATCCGCGAAACGGCTCATATACACCGTATCCTGGGGGACAAAAACTTTCTCAATGAGACTCGTATTCACCGGCGAGCCCGGATTTGTTTGAAAGCCGATACCTTTACCCAGTACAATTACCTCCTGCCCTCGATCATTGGCCAGAATGATGTTATTGTTGTACTTGCGAATATTTTTCATGTATCTGTCCACTTTAATATAGAGAAAAAATAAAAAGACCCAAACCTCTGACCTCCAGCTACTTGCTGGCGACGCCAAGGGTTCAGGTCATGCGTGAATGATCGCCCTGCCGGCCTTGAACCATCCTAGGGACGTATCCACTAACAATCCTTATCGTAATATCCATAAATACATAGGAGACGTACTGTACTTAGTATGAGCTATCTCGTCCCTCTTGTCAACGTTATCATTTGCCGCTGCCCGCTGCCCGCTGCCACCTGTCCGGGGGTATGGTGGCGGGCCGGTAACTCTTCGCGCCTGCTGGGGGCGTAGCGGGCCTGAGCGAGAGAGACTCGGAGCAAGGCGCTACCCCACCCCCTATCCATGCGGCCAGCCCGAGGATACGCCCTCAGGACAGGGGGCGGTGGGTGGTGAAAAAACCCTTGACTCATAAGCGGATTATGGATACTATAAAAGCCATGAATTGAAACGGCAATATCCCTTTATACTCCCCCCCCTCCCCCCCTATTTCCCAAGATGTATTAGGTGGATGGTTCGTCTCTTTTCGAAAATCTATCTTCAAGTCAGGGAGTACCTACCCATGAGCGCTATTTTGCCTAAGCTAATCTCGGTTAAACAGCGGTTCCTTGTGTTTTCTATCGTCTTTTTTCTGGCTATTGCCGTTGCGGGAACCGGAGCCTTTTTCCTTTCCATGCAGCAGATAGTCCGAAAAGACGCGGCTCAAGAATTGACCAGCCTCCTTGAAACAAGCAAACTCAAGCTGGAATCCTCGGTTAATTCGGAAATAGTCATCGCCCTTAAAATGGCGGGGTCTCCGCTTATCAAGAGCTTTTTCCTCAATCCCCAGGACCCGGAACTGGAAAGCCTTGCCTTTAGCGAAATCGCCGGATACCGAAGCGCATTCAAGGGGAACACAGTGTTCTGGATAAACGACAGGGACAAACGCTTTTATTCCGACGACGCCTATGCGTATACCCTTGATCCCAATAATCCTGATGATTACTGGTACAACATGACCCTCTATGAGACAAAGCTTTACAACTTTAACATCAACTATAACGACAATGTCAAAAAAACCTTCCTCTGGATCAACGCGCCGGTATTTTTTCAGGGAAAAGCCATCGGCATCGTCGGAACCGGCATAGAGCTTACGGGATTCATCGAGTCCCTCTATGCAGATGTGCCTGCGGGAAGAGAACTCTTCCTATTTAACCGGCAAGGGGAAATAACCGGGGCGCCGGATAATCAACTCCTGGTGGACAAGGTTTTGCTTGGCGATTTTCTGGGCGCTGACGGTAAGGGGATCCTTTCCCGCACGGAAGGCCTTGAGGAGGACAAAATTACCACCTTTATGTCCGGCCACCGGGAAATAGTGGCCGGCAAAATACCCCTCCTGGATTGGTACATCACGGCATTTCAATCCATTACCCCTGCAATGTTTTTATCGTCCCCCATGAGCGCCGTTTTCTTTCTAACCATTTTTGTAATTCTTTTGATCTTTATCATCATAAACCTCTTTATCAGGACTACCCTCAAATCTCTGGAAGAGATGGTAAACCTTCTTAAAGAAATTTCCACCGAATGGGATTTGACAAAACGGCTTACGGTCCGGCGGTATGATGAAATCGGCACCCTGGCGGATTTTTTTAATCTCACCTTTGATAAAATGAAAGACCTGATAGGTGTTATCAAGATGGAGGCCGCCCGGCTTTCAGATACGGGAACAGACCTGGCTTCCCGCATGAACGAAACCACCAAGGAAGTGAAGGAGATCGCCGTCAACATCAGTACCATTAAGGGGCAGGCGGAAGATCAGTTCAGGGCGGTAAAGGAGTCCGGGGAAGCCGTGGACCGGATCAAGACCCGGGGTAGCAATCTTCACGACCATATTACGGTGCAGGCGGAAAACCTTACCCAGTCCGTCACCGCGATTGAACAACTTTTCGCCAATATCCATTCGGTTGCCCATGCCCTGATAAACAATACTGGCAATATTAAAGCCCTGGCGGAATCTTCCGCCTCCGGCAGGACGAACTTACAAAAAATCTCCCAGGATATTCAAAAGATAGCCAAGGATTCGGAAGGTCTCTTAGGCATCAACGCGGTGATGGCAAGCATTTCAAGCCAAACTAACCTGCTTGCCATGAACGCCGCCATAGAGGCGGCCCACGCGGGGGAAGCGGGGAGGGGCTTTGCCGTGGTGGCCGATGAAATACGCAAACTCTCGGAATCCGCAGCAAAGCAATCAAAGGCCTCAAGTGGTGTACTTAAAGCCATTAAAGGGTCAATCGATTCCATAGCCCAGGCTACGGGGGGCGTTCTTGAACAGTTTGAGATGATTGAAGGGGAAGTGAGCAGCGTATCCCAACAGGAGGCAGGGATTCGTTCCGCCATGGATGAACAGGAAAGGGGGGGCAGAAGTATTTTAGAGGCCGTATCCCGCCTGAATGAAGTTACCGGGGAGGTTCGCCGGGCTTCAGAGGATATGACGGCGGAGTGCGAAGAGGTGTTACGGCAAAGCGATAACCTTGAAGGACTGACCCGTTTAATTGAGGAGGGGATCAACGGTATCTCCCATGGCTCGGAGCAGATAGGCGGGACGCTTGCCCACATAAATGAGATCAGCGAGAAAAACAAGAAGGATATCAACACCCTCGTTACAGAAGTTGCCAAGTTTAAGGTGTAGCCCCTGCCCCGGGCAGGCCCTCTTCCCTGAGCGCCGGCCGGAGGCACTCGACATAGAAACGGCTCCGTTTCTTAGTTGGTTAAGGAACGGAGCCGGTGTGGATGGTCTTCCCTTCCGGGAACAGCGTAGGTATTATTTTAGATCATCAGCTGAAATCGTACCCGCAGTTCCGTGAAATACAGCAGGGATGTCCTTATAGCTCTTACTGAAGGTAACATTGGAAGTTTCGAGTATGGTCAAATTAACCTGGTATGTCCCCTCCACAAATCCATACACGTCATCGCCGATACGGCCCTGAACCGGGATATAATAATAGAGTTGTTTAAAAACTGAAGTTTTTAAACAACTTCCGCTGAAAAATAGCAAAATGCGGAGCATTTTGCAGGACTTGTTCGATAACCAACCGGGTTATTGAACAAGTCCAATCTAAAAAAATTGTACTATTGCCCTATATTTTATTCGTGCTTGACTATCCTCATGAACGAAACCACAAGGAAAGTGAAGGGATCGCCGCAGACTTGGGCATCGGCTAGAGCATTATGTGCGGCGTAGGTGATGCCGAAGGCGCTGGCCTGAGGAAAACCTTGAGACCTGGAGGACGGACCCTAGTTCCCCGTTTCAAAGTCAAGGGTAACAAAGTCTATGCTCACCCTCCTTATTCAGGGTGCTGGGCGGGCTCGCCGCTTATGGGTACGTATACCCATAGAATCCGGGCTTCTTTTTTCTCGTGATTGAACCAGATATGGGAGTCCTGGGAATAAAAACTAAAGGAATCCCCGGCAGAAAGGATGTATTTGGTATGGTCCAGGGTAAACTGGATCTTCCCCGAAAGAATATATAAAAATTCTTCTCCGTGATGGGACTGGACATGGACGCGACCGCTGTTCGGGGCAACGGTGTACAACATAGCGGAAAGATTTATTTTGCTCAAGGCCACAAGGTTCTTTACCGAAACTCCCTCAAGGCCTATATCAATGGGCTCCCCGGAACGCTTTTTCACGCAATGTTTTTCTGTTTTAGCATCGGCGATGTAATACAGCAGATTTTCCCCATAAAAGTCCGCAAGGCGCTGCAAAATGTCCAGGGACACATTGGTCTGTTCATTTTCGATTTTGTAGAGATAGGAGGGGGAAATGTTGATCCCCCGAGCCACGTCCTCTAAGACAAAACCCCGTTCAAGCCGGCACTTTTTCCATTTCTCACTCTTCAAGGCGCTGGAGGCGATCTTTTCCTGGGGCCACCCTTCCGGCGCTTCTTCCAGGGCGCTGCGGCTCTGCAAACAACGGGATGCCGCGCGAATACTCACCTTGTATTTCTTGGAAAAGTGCACGAGATGACGCAGTCGGGACATATCCGTGGGATCAAACACCCGGTAACCGTTCTCCGCCCGCTTGGATCGCACAATGCCTTCTCGCTCCCAATGGCGAATCGTAGCCGGCGCCACCCCTATCTCTTTTGCCGCTTCTTGGATAGTTAAAAAGATTTCATCTGATTCTGTTAAATACACCCGCTCCTCGTCCCTTGTCCCTCTCTCAGCCCTGCCGGGCCCTGCCTATAAATATCCCCATAAGTATACCCCAAGGGTACACAAAAAGCAATACATAAGGTTAAAGAAAAAAAATAAAAAAATATTCGATATTTTATAAAAATTCATTGACAGTCTTATAAAAATAATTATATAATAAATTCATTAACATTGTATCAAATTGCATTCAAGGAGGAATGAGTATGGGGTATCGTGAAGACCAATGGTGGGTGGCTCCCGCCAACTATGCGCCGGAAATTACCGCGCAGCATGCCTTCGCACCGCAGGTGAAGATTCTTGATACGACCTTGCGGGACGGAGAACAGCAGCCGGGTATTGTCTTCAGCCGGGAAGACAAGGTGGCTATCGCTAAACAGCTGGATGCCATCGGCATCCACAAGATCGAGGCGGGAACCCCCGCCGTATCCCAGGGAGACGCTGACGCGATCCGGGAGATCTGTGACAGTGGTCTCAAGGCGGAGATTTACTGCTTTGTCCGCAATGTGGTAAGCGACATTGAACTGGCAAAAAAGTGCGGGGTTCAAGGCGTTCTTGCGGAGGTGCCCGGAAGCGAACACCTGCTGAACCAGGGCATGAAGTGGAGCGTAGAGAAGGCCATCAAGGCCGCTTGCGAAGCCACGTCCGCTGCCCATGAACTGGGGATGAAGGTTACCTTCTTCCCCGCCGACGGGTCCCGGGCAAGCCTGGATTTCCTTTTGGACACCCTGAGCGCCATCAAGGAAGGGGGGCACGTGGACGCCGTCACCCTGGTGGATACTTTTGGCGCCTTCTCTCCCGAAGGGGCAGCCTATACGGTCCGCAAGATGCTTTCGCGGCTGCAATGCCCGATTGAAGTCCACTGCCACGAGGATTTCGGCCTCAGTGTGGCCACCACCATTGCGGCCTTGCGGGCCGGGGCCTCTTGCGCCCACGTAACGGTCAACGGCATCGGGGAACGCACGGGCAATACGCCCCTGGAGCCGCTCTTGGTTTCCTTGAGGGCCCTCTACGGTATTGATACTGGGATCGACCTCTCTAGGCTCCTCTCCCTCTCCAAGGACGTGGAAAAGCGCTCTGGCATGAGCGTATCTCCGGTCAAGGCCATTGTAGGAGAGCGTATCTTCGGTTGGGAAACCGGGATGCCCGTGGCCATGTGGAAGAACTGTAAAGATACGGACCCCCTGGTTATGCTGCCCTATCTGTGGACGCTGGTAAAACAGCGCCCCCCCTACATTTATACCGGCAAGAAAAGCGGGGCCGCTAATATCGCCCTCGTAGCGGCGGAACTGGGCATCACCCTTTCCGAAGAAGACACGAAAACCATGGTCAACTTGGTTAAAGAGCGGGCTATACAAGCAAAGCGGGATCTAAGCCGGGAGGAATTCAAGGCCCTGGCAGAGACCCTGGGAAAGTAACCTTAAGGAGGATGATCCATGCGGACCTATTTTTTGGATGAACAGTTTCTCACCCCGGAGAACAAGCAACAGTTAATAGAAGATTTTACCGCGGCGGGACAGGAACTACAGTTCCGTTCCTATAAAACCAGTCAAGACGTAATCGACGGAGCCGCTGATGCGGACGCGGTGATCCTCATGGCAGTGCCGATCAGCGCGGAGGTCATCGCCTCGCTGTCTAGGCTCAAGTTCATTGGTCGCTGTGGCATTGGGTATGACAACGTTGACCTCAAGGCCGCCACAGATCGGGGGGCCGTGGTTTGCAATGTGCCGGACCATTGTACCTACGAAGTGGCCAGCCATACCTTTGCCCTCATGGTGGCCCTGCAACGCCAGCTTTTACCCTTTATCCGTCGGGCCCAGGAAGGCGGCTACGCCCAGGGCGCCGCGATAAAGTGCCGCAGGATCAAGGGTCAGACCTTAGGTATCCTGGGGTACGGCAAGATAGGCCGAGAATTGGCCAAAATGGCTCTGGGTATGGGGATGCAGGTCCTCGTCTTCGATCCTTTTGTGAAAGAGCTGTCCCAGCCTGGTATACGCCTAGCCAGTTCCCTCGAGGAGGTGCTGAAAGCCGTGGATGTCCTCTCGATCCACACGCCGCTGACCCCGGAAACCACCCACATGATTGCCAAACCCCAGTTTGAGCTGATGAAGCGCCCCGATGGGGGGGGGGGGGGGGGGTAATACACCGCAATGCCTCACGTGGCGGAGTTATCCACACTCAGGACTTGATCCAGGCATTAAAATCTGGAATTATAGCCGCCGCAGGCTTAGACGTATGCGAAGGAGAGCCCCTACCCCCTAATCACGAACTTTTACACCTGGACAAGGTTATTTTTACCCCCCACGTCGGAATGTACTCGGAAGAAGCCATGGCGGATATGTATCACAAGTTGGCAAAACAGGCCCTTGATGTGCTTTCCGGCCATTGGACCGCCAATATTGTCAATCCCCAGGTGCGCGAAAAGACCAAACTGACATAAACCGGATGTAAAAGGAGTTGTCTATGAAAACACGCATTATGGGTGCGATACTTTTAGGCGCGGTGTTAATCTTAAGCGGCTGTAAGAAAACCACCGCCGCCCCCCAGGGAAACAAAACCATTAAGGTCAAGATGACCCATACCGGGACGGAACTTACCTTGGCGCATCAGGCATTTCTCGCGATTAAAGACTCCATGGAACAAAACAGTAAGGGCGTCTTTGAGGTAACCATCTATCCCAACGGCCAGTTGGGCAACGACGCCCAGATCGTCGAAGCGGTACAGGAAGGGGATGTGCAGATGATGTTCACCAATACGGGGAACCTCCTTTCCTTTGTGCCGGAGCTGGGAGTGTTTGCGGTTCCCTTCGCGTTCCCTTCCAATGAGGCGGCTTACCGGGTACTGGACGGACCCTTCGGCAAGGAAATGTTGGATCTCATGGAGGAAAAGGGCAGCATGGTAGGCCTTGGGTATCTTGAAGCCGTGGCGTACCGAGAACTTTCCGCGAACCGGCCCATTCATACCCCGGCGGATCTTACGGGGGTGAAGATCCGGGTGATGACTAACCCGATCCATATCGCCATTTGGGAACGCCTGGGCGCTGCGCCTACGGCCATATCCTTCGCAGAACTGTACACGGCCCTCCAGCAAGGAACCGTGGACGCCCAGGAAAATCCCCTGGAACTCTTTATTTCCCAACGTTTCTATGAGGTCCAAAAACACGTTACCTTGACCCACCATATCTTTACCACCGGCATATTGGCGGCCAATCCTGCATGGTTCAACCAGTTGAGCCCGGAATTACAGCGAGTGGTACGGGACGCCGCTATGGTGGGTACCCGGCTGCAACGCCAGCGGGCCGCAGAGGATTATGAAGGCTATCTGAAAATCCTTGCGGATAACGGCATCACCCTAAGGACCCTGACCGAAGAAGAACAGGCCCTTTGGAAGGAGAAAGCCGCGCCGGTGATCCCGTTGATCGCCAAAGAAGCGGGTGGTCAAGAACGGATAGACCGCCTATTCGCCGCAGTAGCCGAAGGTCAATAGCCGCCGCGCGGGCGCGCCGCTGTACCGGCGCCAGTATACGTGCCGGTACGGAAACCATACGACCAAGGGGGCCTTATATGAAGAAAATTATTCGGTTTTTAGACGAACATCTTGAAGAAATCTTTATCTCCCTGGCAATGGGGTATTTCGTTACCGTAACGATCTTGCAGATCCTCTTCCGGTTTGTCTTGAAAATGCCCGCCAGTTGGACCGAAGAAACGGCAAAGTATGCGTTTATCTGGATGACCTTCGTGGGATCTAGCCTGGGGGCCAAGATACACGGCCATATCCGGGTGGATATGTTTGAGAACGCCCTCAGAGGTAGGACGCGGCTGCTGGTGAATTGGTTAAATCAGCTCATCTTCCTGGTGTTTTCCGTGATTATGACGGTGGTGGGGATCCGTATGTGCGTGAGCCTCCTGTCCCGGCCCCAGTTGAGTCCGGCCCTGAAGATCCCCATGCAGTGGATCTACGCGGCCTTGCCGGTGGGCATGGGCCTTATGGTCGTCCGTATCGCCTTGAATCTGGTGTTCCAAATCAAAGCGGCGGTAAGCGGTAAAGGGGAGGTGCAACCATGACGGCTTTACTGTTCATCGTGTTTTTCGGCCTCATGGCCCTGGGCGTCCCCATTGCCGCCGCCATGGGGCTGGGGCTCCTGCTGAACGCCCTCTTTGGAGAGACGGTTTCCCTGGCTTTTATTGGCCGGGGTATGGTATCGTCCCTGGATTCCTTCCCTGTATTGGCGGTTCCTATCTTTATCTTCGCCGGGGAAATTATGGCCAAGGGAGGGATTTCCAAACGGCTTTTTAACTTTGCCAACGCCTGCGTCGGGGGCTTCACCGGTGGGGTTCCCATGGCCACGGTGTTCACCTGTATGCTCTTCGGGGCCATTTCTGGTTCCGGCTCGGCCACTTTTGCCGCAGTGGGCACCATCATGATTCCCATTATGACCAAACAAGGGTACGATCGCCGGTTTATCACCGCCCTCACTGCGGCTTCCGGGGGCCTTGGGATACTGATTCCTCCGAGTCTGCCCATGGTTATGTACGGCGTCTCCGCAGGGGCCTCTATTGGGGATATGTTCATGGCCGGGGTCTTGCCCGGCGTGCTGTGTGGGGTTGCCTTAATGGTCTACGCCTATATCTTCAGCAAGCTTCACCCCATAGCTCTTACGGAAAACCAGGAATCCCGGATGAGCATAGGCCGTAGTCTGCTTGACGGGTTTTGGGCCCTCCTCTGTCCGGTGATCATCCTGGGTGGGATTTATGGCGGCATTTTTACTGCCACCGAAGCCGCTGGGGTGGCCGCCCTTTACGGGCTTTTGGTGAGCAAGTTCATCTACAAGACCCTCCACTTCCGGGAGATTCCGGGGATTCTCTTGCGCTCTGCCCGGATGAATGCACCCATTCTGCTGATTGTGGCGGTAGCCACGGTGTTTGGCCGGATTTTGACCATTCAGAATATCCCCGTGATGCTGGCCAATACGGTATTGGGGATTACGGATAACGCCATACTGATTCTGCTCTTCATCAACCTATTGCTTTTGGTGGCGGGGATGCTGATGGAGGCTCTGGCGGCCATTGTGATTCTGACCCCCATTTTGTTGCCCATCGCCACCGGCATAGGCCTCGATCCCGTTCATTTCGGGGTGATTATGGTGGCGAACCTGGCCATCGGGTTTATTACCCCGCCGGTAGGAACCAACCTATACGCGGCGTCGGGGATCACCGGCATTCCGATTAAGGACATTGTCCGGGCTGCGGTGGGACCAGTGGTGGCCTTGTTCATCATTCAGCTTTTTATTGTGCTTATTCCGGGACTTTCCACCTGGCTCCCCTCGCTGATGAAGTGAGCGGCCTTCCCGGATACCCAATTTACTCCGGCGTTATGTCGGAAAAGGAACAGATACGTATGATTACACCGATACACAATCCCGCAGCAGGAACGCTGCGGGTCATAGGATATGTTTCCGGTTCAGGAGATACCTTGTGGAGAGCTTACGAGCTACAAAAAGAGCTCATGGCTTCGCCGGCTGGGCGCTTAGGGGAATGTCCCTTCAAGATTGTGGGGGTTTTTTCCAGTAACGCCCAGGCAAAAGCCCTGGCCACCGCAGAAAGCCTGGGGGTCCCCCAGGTTACCCTGGACATTAAGGAGTATTACCGACAGCGAGGGAAGCCCCTCTCGGACAAGGCCCTGCGTCGGGAATATGACGCCCAGGCTCTAGACCTCATTCGGCCTATGCAAGGGGACGCCATCCTCTTGGCAGGTTATGTATGGGCCACCACGGCTTGTCTTCTTGAGGAGTACCTGATGATCAATGTCCACCCAGCGGATCTCACCATCCGGCGGGAGGGCAAGCGCTGCTATGCCGGGGGAAATGGCGTGGGAGACGCCCTGAACGCCCAGGAAAGTTCCCTCGCGTCGTCTTCCCATTTGGCCACTCAAGAAATCGACGGCGGCCCTCTCTTACTTGTTTCTGAAGGGATCCCCGTGGA
Organism: Spirochaetaceae bacterium; assembly: GCA_031278935.1. Classification (GTDB taxonomy): domain Bacteria; phylum Spirochaetota; class Spirochaetia; order Treponematales; family Breznakiellaceae; genus JAIRLU01. Next base: position 11,239 of record JAITJK010000169.1, read on the forward strand.
CTATACCCTCCACACCGATGACCAGGAACGGCTGCGCCACTATCTTGGCCTGGTGAACGAGCAGAATCGGCGGGTAGGGGCTCGCACCTTGTTGGAACTGGCTCTGGGAAACTTTGGCCGGGATGAACAGGGCCGGGTGTACTATCAAGGCGCGGCGGTCCCCCAAGGGATCCGGATACCGCGTTGGGAGGACTCCCAGCCCCGGTTTAAACGGCGGACGGACAAGCTCCTCTACCCCGATTCCGTGGCGGTTATCGGGGCCTCCCAAAAACCCAGCATCGGCCGCTCGGTGGTGGAAAATATCCTGCGGGACGGGTTTAAAGGCAAGGTCTACGCGGTGAATGTCCGGGGAGAGGAGGTCCTTTCCGCCCCGGGCTACACTTCGGTGGAAGCTATTCCAGGATCGGTGGATCTAGCGGTAATCGCCACACCGGGAGCCACGGTGCTGGAACTCTCTGAGGCCTGCGGTCGTAAGGGGGTTAAGGCGGTGATCTGTATTAGCGCGGGATTCAAGGAAATCGGCGGTGAAGGGGTGGCTGCCCAGGAACGCTTGGTGTCTATCATGGACCACTACAATATGCGGCTCATCGGCCCCAACTGTATGGGCCAGATGAACGTCAAGGCGAGCCTCAACGCCACGATCCTCGCCGGTCGCATCGCTCAAGGCAACGTGGCCATGGTTACCCAAAGCGGGTCTATCGGGGCGGCCATGCTGGATTATGCGGAGGAACTGGGCATCGGTTTCTCGGCTATGATTTCCCTGGGGAATCAGGCGGATCTGACGGTCTGCGATCTGCTACCCTACTTTGAGGAGGATCCTCATACCCAGGTGATCGTCTTGTATTTGGAATCCATCGCGGAACCACCACGGTTCTGGCGTTTGGCCGCAAGGATGCAGAAGCCCATCCTCCTTTTGAAGGCCGGGAGTACCGCAGCTGGCATGGCTGCGGCCAGTTCCCATACCGGGAGCCTCGCCGGGAATGACCAGGTAGTGGACGCCCTGATCCGCAAGGCGGGGATTACCCGGCTCGCTTCCCTTGAGGAGCTTTTTATGTGCGCCGCAGCCCTTTCGAATATGCCCCCGGTACGGGGAAACCGAGTGGCTCATCTGACCAATGCGGGGGGACCCAGTATCCTCATCTCCGATGCCCTCTCGCATTACGGCTTTACCCTACCTGAGCCCCAGGAGTCGGTGAAAACCTATCTACGGGAGAACTTGTTCCGGGAGGCTTCGGTGCAAAACCCCGTGGACCTTGTGGCCCCCGCGCCGCCTGAGCATTACGTCCTAGCCGCTCAAGCTATGCTGGAGAGTGGAGACTACGACGCCCTGTTGATCTGCTGCGTCCCCCCGGCAACGGTGGACACCGCTCTGATTGCTCAGGCCCTGATTCCGGTCTTAAAGGATGCGAAGCTGCCGGTGTTGACCAACTTCTTCGGCCCCAGGCTGGGCAAGGGGGCCCGGGAAGTGCTGCTCAAGAACGGCATTCCCACCAGCGTCTACCCTGAACAGATTGCCACTATGCTGGCGGGTATGCGGGAGCGGCCCAAGGTCAGGGACTTAGAAGGCCCCCGGCCCTCCGGCGCGGTTCTCCATCAAGCCCGGGACCTCCTAGCCCGGTCTTCCGCTGGGGAATACCTGGCTGTTACGGAGGCCTACGCCCTCCTGGAACTTTTTGGGATCCAGGCCGCCCGAAGACGGCTGCTCAAAAGCGCGGGAGCGGCCCGGGAGGTAGAAACAGCGGCCCTGAGCTTCCCGGTGGTGGCCAAGATCGATCACCCGGAAATAGTCCACAAGTCGGATGTCGGTGGGGTGCATTTGGACATCCAAACTCCCGATGAACTCTCGGCGGTGGTAACGGATTTCTTCGCTCGTTTCCCTGGGGCCACGGGGGTCTTGGTACAGGAACAAGTGCCTCCAGGGCTGGAACTCATCCTGGGCGGAGTTCGGGATCCTCAACTGGGCAGTGCGGTCATGCTGGGCTTGGGAGGCGTCTGGGTGGAAATCATGAAAGACCTGGTTTTTGGGTATCCTCCTATCGGCAAGGCCGAAGCCTTGGACCTGATTGCGCGCCTGCGCTGCGAACCCCTGCTGGCGGGATACCGGGGGAAGCCTGGGGTCAACCGGGAAGCTCTGGCGAATCTGATTACCCACGTGAGCAGTCTCCTGGTGGCCCTGCCGGGAATTAGCGAGATCGACCTGAACCCGGTGATCTACGATCCTGCCCGGGACGCCTTTATCGCTGCAGACGCCAGGATCAAAAAAGCCGGGAATAACCTATAGGGTAAACTTCGACTTGCCAACGGAGAAAGGAGGGGCGGGGGTATAAAGCGAGACCCAGAGTTCTCAGCCCCCGACCCAGTGGGGGGAGGATTCGCCGGAAGGTGACGGGGGATGACTTTGCCGCTCATCCATCCTATTCCCTCAGTTTTTAGTACAGAAGGTATCCTTTGATACGAATCAATACTATATAAAGGTTTTGAAGATTATCCAATATGTTTTTGACAAGGTCATTTCTGTAGAAGCCGATTGGAAATAGAAAAATCCCCGAAAGGAGTAGTGTTTTAATCGGCTTCAGGTACGAGAAAGAATGTAGGGAGGCAAACGATGGCCAACCGGGACGCTCGGTTGAAAGCCTGGCGGGACTACCGGCAAGCCCAGCTTGATCTTGAGCGGAAAAAGCCTCCCCGATAACGGATCGGATGACGGCCGGCTGGTCTATGACCCCGAGGACGACAGCATAACCATCAATTTGCCGGGAGTAGAAATAAGCATACCCGGCGCCCATCTCCGTTCCCTGTATTCCACCCTGGGCTATCTGGTGGGGTAGCCTATGGCTAAGGCCGAACTTACCACCCAGCGGCGGAACATCTACCGCTTCATAACCCAGTTCCGGGTTGAGAAAGAAAGCTTAATTATAGACCATATTTTGGTGAAAAACACCATCGGTGCGGCCCTTGAACAAGGGGACTTTGTAATCCTGGGGGGTATT